>JAYVTU010000125.1:0-4888 GCA_043788485.1 Planctomycetota bacterium | reverse complement strand
GACCAGAGGGCTTGCCATGGCGTCGCCTCCTTGCTTCGCGTGGCTCTGTTCTGCTTATCGACAAATGAATGGGTTTTGCAACAGCTTCTTAGCGCTCCGGAGCGCAAAGCCGCAAGCGGCAGAAGTAGAGAAAAACTCACGAGCCGATCTCGGTGAGGATTTCGTTGGCCAACTGTTTACGCGCCGGATCGGTGAGGCGTTCGGCGGCAAGTGTCAGCAGCGGGCGGGCGCGATCGGAGTCCTGCAGATAACGGGCGTAGATCAGGCCGAGGATGAGTCGCAGCTGATCGGCGGTGACATCCTCGGGGAATGCGCGGAGGAACGCTTCATAGGCCTGGGCCGCGACGCCATATTGCCCGTCGTCCATCGCGATGTTCGCCAGGTCGAGCTGATTCTGGCGGGGCAGGACCTGCTGCGGATCGATCTGCAAAAGCCGGCTGTATTGCTTGACGGCGTCGAGCGGCTTCTGTGCGTCGAGCGCGAGCATCGTCTGTGCACGGAGATCGGCGATCGCCTGCTGCCGATCGGTGAGCTGACGATCGGCCATGCCCTTCGCGGCGTCGCCGATCCACGGGCTCTGTCCGCTGGCGACGAGCGTGCGCATCGTGCGGCGCCGGTTCCAGCGGTCGATGAGCGCGATGAAATCGAACGGTTCACGCGGCAGGACATGCGTGGCCAGCAGGAGCATGCCGATCGCGAAGCCGTAGATGTTGCCGGTGATATGCGCGAGGTAGGCGACGTGGCCGACGATGGAGCCGCCGGGGAAGCTGGTGTCGATGAGCTGGAAGAAGAGGTCCTGGCCCAGGCTCAGCAGGATGAGCAGGATGCTGGGGATCTCAAATACGTCGAAGAAGAAGATGAGCCAGACGGCGAGCGTGACGCGCGAGGCGGGGAAGAGAGCGAGGTACGCGCCGGCGACAGCGGAGATCGCGCCGCTGGCGCCGATGACCGGCGAGGATTCAAAATAGCTGTGACCGAGCCCCGCGACGACGCCGCCGCCGAGGTAGAAAAGCAGATAGCCGATCGGGCCGAAGCGGTCTTCGAGATGGTTGCCGAAGACGTAAAGGAAAAGCATGTTGAAACCGATGTGCTCCCACGATGCGTGGAGGAACTGGTACGTGAGGAACTGATACCACTGCGGCTGGAGCGGATTGAGCTGGTAGGTGGTGGTCCACTGCTCGGCCGGGGATTTGCCGTGCATCTGGGCGCGAAGCTGCAGAAGGAAGACGACCACGTTGACGGCGATGAGCAGGAAATTCACCCACGGCAGGTGCTGCAGTCGGCGATCGGTGCGGATAGGGAAGATCATGGACGCGTCTCGTGTCTTGCGTCTGGCGTCTCGCGTTGCCATCCACAACGCGGGACGCGAGACGCAGGACGCGAGACAAAGCGCGAAAGCGGAGCGGGATGCCGGCGATCGTTCACCGGGCGACCGTGCCGTAGCCGCGCACGGCGACGCGGGCGGGCACGTCGCCGGAGGACAGCGGCGGGGTGGCCTCGAAGGCGAACTCCGCGCCGGGGGCGATCTTCGCGGCGGCGAGTTCGGTCTGCCAGGTGCCGAGCAGTTTCCCGGCGGCGTCGAGCACTTCGAGGATGAGGTGGGGATTCGCGATCGACTGAGCGGAGGGGTTGCGGATCACGAGCTTGAGGATCGGCGGCGAGGCACCGGGGTTCAACCGCTCCGTGCGCGATTCGAGAAGCTCGACGACGCGCGCATCGGCGATCGCTTCGGTCGGCCCGAATTCGGCAACGTGGCTGGCGTAGTTTGTCAGCAGATCGGCGGGGATGGGGATGCGCACGTGGACGCCGCGCTGTGCACACGGGGCGGGGACATCCTGCTTGAGTTCGGCGTAGGCGTGATTCTTGGAATCCACAAGCTGGATGCGGAGGTAGCCGCCCTTGTGCACCGTGTCGCGATCGAGGACGAACATCGCGTGGAACACGCCGGGTCCGGTGTCTTTGCGGCGTTCCAGCCAAGTGTTCCAGATCGCCGTGTCGTCGGCGGGGGTGGGATGAAATGGATCGGTGTCGGCGTCGAGCGGGCTCCACTTGACCTGCGTTCGCGGCGGGACGTCGAGCGCAGCACGGGGCAGACCGCTTGAGGGCAACACCTTGGGCGGTGTCATTTTGGGCGGGGGCTCGGGCGGCTTGACGGGTTGAACAGGCGCCGGGGGAATTTCGGCGACGGTCTTGTCGGGATCGGTTGGCGTCTGCAGGAACGGATTCTTGTAGACCAGGACATAAGCCAGGCCGCCGCCCAATGTGAAGATGCCGACCAGAAGCAGGAGGATGAGGCCGGAGTTGAGGGTCTTCTTCTTACGAATCGGCGGACGGGGCGGTGCGGTGCGGCGATGCTTTTTCTGCGGCTGTCTGGGTCGGCGGCTCTGCGCCTCTTCAAGCGCCTCGGCGGCGCTGAGCGTTTCAGCGGGCGGCTGCTCGGGCATCGATTCGGGCGCGGCAACGACCGCGGGCTCGGTCACCTCCGCGGCGGCCGGAGCAGGATCCTGCGGCTGAGCGGCGGGAGCCGATGCGGGGGCCGCGTGGGAATCTTCCTCGACGATGAGCGAGTGGCTATCGACCTTGAATTTCTGCTTGCAGCCAACGCATGTGGCCACCGCGCCCATGCGGGCGAATTTGACACGGCTCTGATGGCCACAGGTTGGACAATTCAGCACGAACATCCTTGCTCGTCGGCTCCATTAAGCGGGCCAGTATTTTAGCATCAATCGATGCACTCGGCATCTTCGGACCGCGCGGCGCGACGCTTGGCGGCCTCCGCGACGCTCCCGCTACAATGTTTTGATGGCCGTCATCGTCACCGAACGCTTGTGCAAGCAGTACCGCGTCGCCGACAAGGAGCCCGGGCTTCTGCCGACGATCCGCCACTTCTTTCATCGGCAATACCGCGCGATCCAGGCGGTACGCGATGTCTCCTTCACGATCGAGCCGGGCGAGATTGTCGGATTCCTGGGCCCCAACGGCGCGGGCAAAACCACGACACTCAAGATGCTCACGGGCCTGATCCACCCGACGAGTGGCATCGTCCGCGTCGCCGACGATGATCCGTTCCGTCGCCGTCATGAATTCCTGCGCAAGATTACGCTGGTCATGGGCCAGAAGCAGCAGCTGATCTGGGACCTGCCGGCGATGGATTCGCTGCGTATCAACGCGGCGGTCTACGGCATCGAACCGGCGGAGATGACGCGTCGCATTGGCGAACTGGCCGAGATGCTCGGCAACGCCAAGGAACTCACGCAGCCCGTGCGGAAGCTTTCGCTGGGCCAGCGCATGAAAGCGGAGTTGATGGCGGCGCTGCTGCACCGTCCCGCGGTGCTCTTCCTCGACGAGCCGACGCTCGGCCTGGACATCAACGCCCAGGCCGCTGTCCGCGAGTTCCTGCGGCAGTACAACCAGCGGTACAAGGCGACGATCCTGCTGACGAGCCACTACATGGCGGATATCACCGCGCTCTGCCCGCGCGTCATGCTCATCCACGAGGGTTCACTGATGTTCGACGGCAGCCTCGGCGGACTGCTGGAACGTCTCGCGCCGCACCGCGAGGTAACGGTCGAATTCGCGACGCCACCGGATGCCGAGCGGCTCCGCGCGTTCGGCGAGGTCGAGAGCATCGTCGGCACGGTCGCGACGCTGCTGGTCAGCCGCGAGCAATTGACGCGGATGCTCGACCGGCTGCTGCACGAGATGGACGTGGCGGACCTGACGGTGACCGATCCGCCGATCGAAAAAATCATGGGCCAGCTTTTCCAGAGCGGGAAAGTTGGAGCCCGGTGAGCGAGCGATGAGAGCGATCCTCTACAAGACGCGCACGTACCTGTCGGTGCACTTCGCCGACATCCTGCAGTATCGCGCGGAGCTTTTCCTGTGGGCGATCTCGGGTGCGCTGCCGCTTATCCTCGCGGGGGTGTGGGTTAAAGCGGCGCAGGACAAGCCGGGGATTCTGGAGATGAGCCCGGCGAATTACGCGCGCTATTTCCTGTGCACGTTCATCGTCCGTCAGATGACGCTCGTGTGGGTGGTCTGGGAATTCGAGACAGACGTCGTCGAGGGCCGGCTCGCGCACCGGCTGTTGGCGCCGATCGACCCGGTGTGGCGGTACATCTCGGCGCACGTCGCCGAGCGCGCGGCACGCATCCCGGTGCTCATCGCGCTGGGCGTGATGTTCTTCCTGCTCTATCCGCACGAGCTTGCGGGATGGCGGCCCGGCTGGGCGGCGGCGGGGTGGGGGACGCTGGCGATCATCGCGACCTTCATCCTGCGTTTCACCGTGCAGTACGCCTTTGCGATGCTCGCATTCTGGACCGAGCGGGCACACGCGATTGAACAATTGTGGTACCTGCCTTATCTGTTCATTTCGGGATTGATCGCGCCGCTGGATGATTTTCCGCCGGTGGTGCGCGAGGTCGTGATGTGGACGCCGTTCCCGTATCTGATCTATTTTCCTTCAAAGATTTTGATGGGCGACACATCAGCGATGGGGCAGGGCTTCGCGGTGATGGCGGTGTGGACGGCGATCTTCTATGTGATCCAGCGGCTGCTGTGGCGCGCTGGGCTGCGACACTTTTCGGCACAAGGGGCGTGACGAGCAGCGATGACCCGATACCTGCAAATCCTGAAGCTGTTCTGGTCTTCCGCGCTGGCGGCTGAGATGGAGTACCGTAGCAATTTCGTGCTGGCCGGGGTGACGAGCCTCGGCAGCCTCGCGGGGTCGGTGTTTGCGATGTGGATTTTCTTCCGCAAGCTCAATGTGCTGGGTGGCTACAGCTTCGACGAGGCGATGGTCGTGCTCGGCTTTTTCGTGCTGCTCGATGGCGTGGCCAACACTGTGCTGCGACAGAATCTCTCGCGCATCGTGACACACGTCCGCGAC
>JAYVTU010000124.1:0-3422 GCA_043788485.1 Planctomycetota bacterium | reverse complement strand
GACCAGAGGGCTTGCCATGGCGTCGCCTCCTTGCTTCGCGTGGCTCTGTTCTGCTTATCGACAAATGAATGGGTTTTGCAACAGCTTCTTAGCGCTCCGTGCCTTTCTTTTCTCTAATTTATTTTCCGCGCCCATCACCTGCGTTTTGGTGCGCGCCCCGCATTGCCTTAGAATGATCTCCGCAATTTCCCGGAAATCACCATGGCCACGACCTACCAGCGCATCGGTCACCTCAGCGACGTCTCGCAGCTCGCCGCCTACGCCGCGAAGCTCGGCCTTGATCTGCCGCTGCACGACCGCTCGCTCACCGCCGCGGAAGGTTCGCCTCTCGCACGGCCCATGACCATCGCCGGTCGCCGCGTTGGCAACCGGTTCGCCATCCATCCCATGGAGGGATGGGACGCGACGACCACCGGCGCTCCGAGCGAGCACACCGTCCGCCGTTGGCGGAACTTCGGGCTCTCCGGCGCGAAACTGATCTGGGGCGGCGAGGCGTTTGCCGTCCGCCCCGATGGCCGCGCCAATCCCAATCAGCTCTACTTCGCGCCGGACAATGAGAAGCCCGTCCGCGATCTGCTCGTCACGCTTCAAAATGCACACCGCGAAGCGTTCGGCCCCGGTTCCACCGACGACCTGCTCGTCGGTCTCCAGCTCACGCACTCCGGCCGATTCTGCCGGCCCAACCGCAAGGACCGCCTCGAACCGCGCATCGCCTATCACCATCCGCTGCTCGACCCGAAGTTCCACATCCGCGCCGATGACGATTCCGTCCTGTTCACCGATGATGATCTCTACCGCCTGATCGACTGCTACATCGCCGCGGCGAAATTCGCGCACTCCGCCGGTTTCCATTTCGTGGACATCAAGCACTGCCACGGCTACCTCGGCCACGAACTTCTCAGCGCCTACGACCGCCCCGGCCCGTTCGGCGGCGATCTCCACAACCGCACGCAATTCCTCCGCCTCATCTCGCAGGGCATCCGCGCCGCGTGCCCCGGCCTGATCCTCGGCGTCCGCCTCTCGCTCTTCGACACGCCGCCTTTCAAGCCCGATCCGGCCCAGACCCGCGGCGGGAAATTCGGCCCCGGGATCCCCGAGAATTACGCCACGCCCTACGCCGGCTTCGGCTGCGATCGTGACAATCCGCTCCAGCTCGATCTCGCCGAGCCGCTCGCGCTGCTCCGCATGATGCGCGATGAACTGGGCATCGCGATGGTCAACATCACCGCCGGTTCGCCGTACTACACGCCGCATCTACAAAGGCCCGCGTTCGTGCCGCCGTCCGATGGGTATCTGCCGCCCGAGGACCCGCTCGTCGGCTGCGTGCGTCAGATCCAGGCGGTGCGTCAGCTCAAGAGTGCGATCCCCGACATGCCGATCGTCGGCAGCGCGTTCAGCTATCTGCAGGAGTTCATCCCGCAGGTGGGCCAGGCAATCGTCGAACGTGGCTGGGCCGATTTCATCGGCCTCGGCCGCATGGTCCTCAGCTACCCCGACATGCCCGCCGACATCCTCGCCGGCCGGCCCCTCACTCCAAAAAAAATCTGCCGCACCTTCAGCGACTGCACCACCGCCCCGCGCAACGGCATCATCTCCGGCTGCTTCCCGCTCGACGACTACTACAAAAAATCCCCCGAGCACGACCAGCTCAAGGAAGCCAAAGCCGCGCTGCGCAAAAAACTCACCGAACTCGACGCCGGCGCTCCGGGGTGATGCCTCGGTTCGGGGTGCCATGGCCAGCGCAGGCTCTGCAGAGTCGGCCATGTGCCTTGGCGCACAGCGCGGGGACATGGCCGACTCGAAGACTCGCTGGCCATGGCACCCGAATTAGGAACGTCAATGCCCACGCACACGACATTCAAACTCGACCCGCTCACCATGCTCCGCCCTCGCCGACGCATCACCGGCATGTCGGCGATCCTGCTGCCGTTTGCCGAGAGCGGCGCGATCGATTGGGACGGCTTCTGCCGCCACGTCGCGCGCACCGCGGAGGCGGGCCTCACGCCGGCGGTCAACATGGACACCGGCTACGGCAATCTCATCGACGCCGCGACGCGCCTCGAAGCGCTGCGTCTCACGCGCCAGACGCTCGGCAAAAGCGGGGCGTTTGTCGCCGGCACGTTCGTCGCCGATCGGCCCGGCGATGCGTTTGACTTCGATTCCTACCGCAGCCGCATCGACGAGGTGCACGCGATGAATGGCGTCCCGGTCGTGACGCAATCCTTCGGCCTGAGCGCCGCCGCGGACATCCCCGCGGTGTACGCCAAAATCGCCGAGCACTGCCCGAAGTTCATCGCCTTCGAGCTGGGTACGATGTTCGCCCCGTTCGGCCGCATTTATGATCTGGCGACCTACGAGGCGATCGTGCGCCTGCCGCAGTGCATCGGCGCGAAGCACTCATCTCTGAGCCGGGAACTGGAATGGCAGCGACTGATCCTGCGCGACCGCGTGCGCCCCGAGTTCATGGTGCTCACCGGCAACGACCTGGCGATCGACATGGTGATGTACGGCAGCGATTACCTGCTGGGCCTGAGCACCTTCGCCCCCGACCTTTTTGCGAAGCGCGACGCGCTCTGGGCCAGCGGCGACCCGGCGTTTTACGAACTCAACGACAAACTCCAATACCTCGGCCACTTCGCCTTCCGCGACCCGGTCCCCGCCTACAAGCACAACGCCGCCCAATTCCTCAAACTCCGCGGCTGGATCGCCTGCGATGCGACGCACCCGCGTAGCGCCGCGCGGCCGGACAGCGATGTCGCCGTCCTGGCGACGATTGGAAGGTCGATGGGGGTCGTCCTGTGACAAAAGCCTAATTCCAGTTCGCATCCTCCCGATCGTCAAATGCGTTATTTGATGTGCGGGGTCCGTTTAACAGTGTTCGGCATGAAGAAAAGTGGAGCCGCCATGGCAGACGTCAAGATCACCGACGTGATGCAGGCATACGCCAACGACGCCCTCGTCTATGCCAAGCGCCGTTTCGACGTGACGTTGGATTACTCCGAACGAAGCTTGGAGGATGTTGACCGCATTCTGGCTGACTACACGAAAGCTGGCTTGGTAGTGCCAGATTCGCTTTCAGCGGCCGAAAAGGACGATCTCTGGATATTCTGCAAGATGATTGGCGGTTATGTTGGCGAAGTCATCATTCGCAATATTGGTGGCGAGTGGCAAACGAAGGCGCTTAACGATGGTGCCCTGTCAATCAAGCTCGCTGTTAAGGGTGGCGTCGAGGGTTCGCCTCCTGATTCAGTATGGCGGGCAGTCACCGAACCGTACAAGGCCATTGTTTCGTATTATCGCGGATTGAAAACGGTTCTGGGTTACGGTGAAGAAACTATCGAGCGCGGTATTCGAACAGTGCGCCTGCCGCCACTTTCGGCGGAGCCGCCGAAATAGGAAATCCCTTGATAATCGGCAGGTGG
>JAYVTU010000123.1:0-5086 GCA_043788485.1 Planctomycetota bacterium | reverse complement strand
CGTCGATGGTTCCTACCGCGCCGACACTTACGGCGCCTTTGAGATCGAGACTGCTCACGAAGGTCCTCAAGTGACGGCAGCCTGGATCAGAGCGGATGTGGGCGAAGGAGTTTGGCGGTATGGGTATGTGGGGTCTCACGGCTCAGGATCTCCCCCTGGTCGGCTGGTACGTGATGGTGCTGGTATTCCTTGTACTCCGGAAAATCCCATCTTGGAAACGGCTTTGAGAACACCCGGAAAGTCCTTCTCGCAAGCATCGCGAACCGTGTACAGTTGGAGGCCGATGAGGTAGTGCTTGGTTGAAGCATGCGCCGAGATAGGAATGAGGGCGGTCGCAAGGCAAATAGAAGCCACCAGGGTTGAAAAGGTTCTGAGCGTTGTCATGTTCAATCGTCTTTGAATTGTCCCCGTTACCGCAGAGAGCATCAAAGTCATTGTGCACGTTTCGCGGAGCCGAATCCAACCGTTGTGGATCAAGTCACGTTGGCCCGTGAATATTCTGATCAGATGCAGCGCGACTCAAGGGAACCCCTGAGGTAACTTAGGTTTTCGGCTCCGGTGAATCCAATGAAGTCTTCAATTTCGCTTTGGATGGTCGCTCTGGGTGTTTGGGGCTATGTTGCGTTGCCCGGTCCCACCCCGGCACCGAGCGGGGTCAATTACGATCGGGACGTCCTGCCCATCCTCAGCCAGCATTGCTTTAAATGTCACGGCGCGGACGTAGCCAAGGCCGCCGCCGGATTACGATTGGATTCCATGGCGGGCGCGATGCATACATCTGGGATCATCATCCCCGGCTCCCCGGCAAAATCTTACGCGATCAAGCGAATTATCGCCGGAGAAATGCCGCCGTCCGACTCGGGAATCAAGCCCGTAAGGCGCGCCGCACTCGAAGTTTTACGTCTCTGGATTAAACAAGGGGCGCACTACAATAAGCATTGGTCTTACGTGGTGCCCACCATGCCCACGCTACCCCCGGTGAGCAACCCCGCGTGGTGCAAAAATCCGATTGACCAGTTTGTGATGGCAAAGCTGGACGCGGCGGGGCTCAAGCCAGAACGAGAAGCCGACCGAGACTCGCTTGCCCTTCGCGCCGCGGAAACCCTCACCGGACTTCCGCCCTCCCAAGTCCAGTTGGATACTTTTCGGCAAGACACTAAACCCGGTGCTTATGAGCGGTTGGTTGATCAACTGATGGCCAACCCCGCCTACGGAGAGCACGAGGCCAGGTACTGGCTGGATGCAGTTCGCTACGGCGACACTCACGGCCTGCAGCTAGATAATGAGCGCGGAGTTTATCCCTACCGAGACTGGGTGATACGGGCCTACAACCAAGACCTCCCGTTTGACAAGTTTGTGGAATGGCAATTGGCGGGCGACCTTCTTTCCAAACCAACCACGGATCAAAGAGTTGCCACCGGCTACGTCCGAATGAATCTGACTACCGACGAAGGGGGTGCCATTGAGGAAGAGTTCCTCGCCCGGAACACCTTTGACCGGGTGGATACCACCAGCACGGTGCTGATTGGCCTCACCGTTCAGTGCGCCAAGTGCCACGACCACAAATACGACCCGATCAAGCAGAGCGAATACTACCGGCTGAGCGCGTATTTCAACTCGATCGCCGAGACCGGGGAGATCGGCGAGGGCATTTTCAACCCGGTGCTGAATCTCGCGGCCCCGGCGCAGCGGGAGAAGGTCGCGGCGCTGAAAGCGGTGGAGGACACGGCGCAGCGCGAGCGCAACTTGCTCGACAAGGAGTTGCGCGACGCGCAGCCGGCGTGGGAAGCGGCGCTGGCCAAGAACGGGGGCATGCCCGGCCAGGTCGAGTGGCACCCCATCGCGGTCGAGGACGCGCTGAGCGAAAACGGCGCGACGCTCACCAAGCTGCCCGACGATTCGCTGCTGGTCGGCGGCAGGAACCCGGACACGGACGACCTCGTGGTCACCACGATCACGAGCATGCCGAAGATCACCGCCTTTCGGATCGAGGTGCTGCCGGACGATTCGCTGCCCGCCAAAGGCCCGGGCCGCGCGGCGGACGGGAGCTGGATGCTGAGCGAAATCCAGGTGCTCGGCGACGGCGTGCCCGTGAGTCTGCGCCCGGTGCGCGCGGATGCCGGACAGTCCGAATGGCCGCTCAAGGACGCGATCGATGGCAAGGACGAAACCGGCTGGCGCATCGGGCCTCCGGCCGGCCAGGCGCACGAGGCGGTCTTCGAGCTGAAGGACGTCTTCGGCTACCGGCCCGACCGGATGGTTTCGTTTCGGCTCCAGTTTCACGCGAAGGAAAGGCAGCGCGTCATCGGCCGCTTCCGCCTTTCACTGACCGGCTCCCCCGCCGAGCTGCTCCGCCCGATGCCCGACGAAGCCAGGGCCGCGCTCGCCATCGCCCCGGCGCAGCGCAGCGTGGAGCAGATTGCCGCGCTCACCGATTACTATCTCGCCAGCGAGCCGCGGCTCATCGACGCGCGAAAAAAATTCGCCGACGCCAAGGCCGCGCGCCTCGCCGCCGAGGAGGATGCGCCGCGCGCCATGGTCATGCGCGACCGCCCCGAACCGCGCCAGACTTTCATCCTCGTCAAAGGTGCCTACGACAAACACGCCGACCCCGTCACCCACGGCACGCCCGCCATTTTGCCCGCCCTGCCCGCCGACGCCCCGCCGAACCGTCTCGCCCTCGCCCGCTGGCTCGTCTCGCCCGAGCAGCCGCTGACCGCCCGTGTGACCGTGAACCGTTTCTGGCAGATGTTTTTCGGGCGCGGGCTGGTGAAGACGACCGAGGATTTCGGCATGCAGGGCGACAAGCCCACGCACCCGGAGTTGCTCGACTGGCTCGCGCGCGAGTTCATCGAGAGCGGGTGGGACGTGAAGCATATCCACCGGCTCATCGTCACCAGCGCCACCTACCGGCAGGAGTCGAAAGTGCCGCCCGGCATGAGCGAGCGCGACCCGGAGAACCAGTTGCTCGCGCGCGGCCCGCGCTTCCGGCTGCCGAGCTGGATGCTGCGCGATCAGGCGCTGGCAGCGGCGGGTTTGCTCGTCGAGAAAACGGGGGGCCGTCCCGTGAAAGTGTATCAGCCCGCGGGCGTGTGGGAGGACGCGACCTTCGGGATGATCAAGTACAAGCAGGACCACGGCGGCGCGCTCTACCGCCGGAGCCTTTACATTTTCTGGCGGCGCATCGTGGGGCCCACGCTCTTTTTCGATGTCGCCGCGCGGCAGAACTGCACGGTCAAAGTCGGCCGCACCAATACGCCGCTGCACGCCCTCGTGACGCTCAACGACGTGACCTACGTGGAAGCCGCCCGCGCGCTCGGCGAACGCATGTTGAAAGAAGGCGGCTCCGATGATGCGGCGCGGCTGGCCTATGGCTTCCGCCTTTGCACCGCGCGCCGGCCCAGCATGGCCGAGGCGCAGCTTCTGGCGTCGTCACTCGCCCGTTTCCGCGCGGAGTATCAGGCCGACCCGTCCGCTGCGGCCAAGCTCATCGCCGCCGGCGAATCCAAGCCCGACGCCGCCCTGCCCGCGCCCGAGCTGGCCGCGCAGACCAGCCTCGCCCTCCTGCTGCTCAACCTCGATGAAACCCTCACCAAGGAATGACGCCATGACCCCGCAGCAAGCTCGCGCCGCCTATCTCACCCGCCGCCAATTTTTCTCGAAGACCGCCGTCGGCATCGGCGGGGCCGCGCTCGCCGCGCTGCTCCAGCGCGACCTCGGCGCGGCGCTCGCCGGCCAGCCCGCGCGCAGCGGCGGGCTCGACGGTTTCCCGCAGTTCGCGCCGAAGGCGAAGCGCGTCATTTACCTCCTGCAAAACGGCGGGCCGCCGCACATCGACACCTTCGACTGGAAACCCGAGATGGAGAAATTCCGCGGCCAGCAGATCCCCGCGTCGGTGCTCGGCGACAAGCGCTTCTCCACCATGAGCGACGGGGCGAAGAAGCTCGTCCTGCCGTCCATCGTCGGCTTCAAGCAATACGGCCAGTGCGGCGCTTGGGTGAGCGATTACCTCCCGCACACCGGCGCGATCGCGGACGACCTCTGCTTCGTCAAATCCATGCACACCGAGGCGGTCAACCACGCGCCCGCGATCAGTTTTTTCCTCAGCGGCAGCGAGCAGCCGGGCCGCCCCAGCATGGGCGCGTGGGCGACCTACGGGCTGGGCACGGAGTCGCAAAACCTCCCCGGCTTTGTCGTCATGACCTCGCGCGACAAGGAAGCGTCCTGCGGACAAATCTTTTACGACTACTACTGGGGCTCCGGTTTCCTCCCCTCGAAATTCCAAGGCGTCCGCTTCCGCGGCAGCGGCGATCCCGTCCTCTACCTCAGCAACCCCGACGGCATGTCCCGCACCGTGCGCCGCGGCCTGCTCGACGACCTCGCCAAACTCAACGAAGAGCACGCCGCCGAGTTCGCCGACCCCGAAATCACCACGCGCATCGCCCAATACGAAATGGCCTATAAGATGCAGGCCTCCGTCCCCGAGCTGACGGATTTTTCCCATGAAACCAAGGAGACGCTCGACATGTATGGCCCCGACGTGCAGCGCCCCGGCTCCTTCGCCTACAACTGCCTCATGGCCCGCCGCCTCGCCGAACGCGGCGTCCGTTTCGTCCAGTGCTTCCACGCCGGCTGGGATCACCACGGCAACCTCTCCACGCAATTCAAAATCCAATGCAACGACACCGACCAGCCCAGCGCCGCGCTCGTCCGCGATCTCAAACAGCGCGGTCTGCTCGACGACACCCTCGTCATCTGGGGCGGTGAATTCGGACGCACCCCGTTCCTCCAGGGCGACTTCGCCGATGTCAAACGCTGGGGCCGCGACCACCATCCCTACGGCTTCACCACATGGATGGCCGGCGGCGGCATCAAGCCCGGCCTCACCCACGGCGCCACCGACGAGTTCGGCTTCAACGTGGTGCGCGACCCCGTCCATGTGCATGACTTCCAGGCCACTGTCCTGCACCTCCTCGGCATCGACCACGAGCGGCTCACGTTCCGCTTCCAAGGCCGCCAATTCCGCCTCACCGACATCCACGGCAAAGTCGTCCGACCCATCCTCTCGTAGCCGGGTCGCTTAGCG
>JAYVTU010000122.1:0-50575 GCA_043788485.1 Planctomycetota bacterium | reverse complement strand
CCAACACTTTGGGACATCCTGTGCGCTTGTGCTGGCGCACGTGAAAAATCTTGGCGTCTCACCCTCACCCGGCTCGGGGACTCGCCGACCTCTCCCTGGGAGGGAGAGGTGGATCGGAGGAGCGAAAGGCACACGGCCGACTCCGCGGACTGCGCTGGCCGTGGCACCCGTTATGGAGAACTTACCGCTTCACGCCGCCGCTGGAGTCGGCGGTGCGCATGGTTTTGGCCCAGCCTGCCACCTCGTCGGATTTTTTGGTGAGCAGGTCGAAGGCCCAGTCGTTTTTGCCGAGTTTTTTTGCGAGGTCGCCGCAGAGTTTGGAGGCTTGGCCGATGTCTTCTGCGTAGGTTTCTTTCTGTTGGAGTTCGGCGCGGTCGGCGCTGGAGAGGCCATGGCTGGCGAGGGCGCGGACGCCGATCTGTTTCATGCGCTCGGCGGTGCTTGCCAGTTCGCTGCCCATCAGCTTGACGGCGCTGGTGCCGAGTTCGGCGAGGAGCTTGTCGGTTTCCTCGTGCGCGCCGGTGGCGGCGAGTTCGACGGCGTAGACGTCGGCGATGCGGTTGGCGGCGTCGAGGATCGGCGGGATGCTCTTGCCGGCGGCGGCGGCTTTGACCTTCGGCGTGTCTTCGAAGAGCCGATCGACGAGCAGTGCGCGGAACGCATCGTGACGCGCTTCGAGGTCGAGGATGGAGATCGGGCCGGTGGGGATGTCCTTGCTCTTCTCATCGCGGTGCTTGAATGTGTAGGTTCCCAGCGGGGCGGCCTTGATGAGCACGGCCATCGCGCGGGAGCGGAGGGCCAGATCGCTCGATGCGTCGGGCGAGAGTTTCACGGCGGTGTTGTAGGCGAGCGCGGCTTGGCTGAACTGCTTGAGCTGGAGGAAGCATTCGCCCCTCATCGAGTTCAGCTCGATCTTGTCGTAGGGCGCGGCGATGTCGCCCTTGAGATCGATGACGCGGCTGATCGACTGGAGCGCACCGCGGTAGTCCTTGGCGGACATCGTGGTGCGGATGTCGTCCATGGAGGGCGGCGCGGCGGCGGCGAGGCTGGTGAAGAGGGCGAGCGTGAGCGCGGCGGCGATGGCGAAGGACTTCATCAAGGGCTCCTTTGTCCGAGCACGGCTAAGAGAATACCCGGGAAACGCTGCGGAGGTTGCGGGCGGGGATGAGCGTCCGGCTGTAGGGATGTGCGGTGTCGGAGAGGAGGTTTTGGAATGCGATGCTGACGGCGCTTTCGTGGAGGGCGTGCTGGAATTTGAATTCGTTGAGCGTTGGTTAGCAGGCGTCGATGGAGGCGGACAGCTTTTTGGAAATCGTCATACGGCGACGATCCGGGGGGATGAGTGGGCCATTGTAATGGGTCGGTTGAGCGGCGCAAGACGCGATGCAATTTCCGTCGCTGCGCGGCGCGCACGAATGTGGTCGTGAAACCGGACGTCCGGGTGGTTTCCCGGAGAACCGAGGGGCCTGAGTGGGATTCACAGCGTTAAGGTGTGGAATCTGCGGGGAGTTAAGACGGGAGGTTCGGCTGGCGCGGTGTGGAAAGATGAGGTGGGGGAGGGGGTGAAAATGTCCGGTCGACGGGTTTGTGCGCACGGGGGAGGACCGCGGGAGACCCGCGGGGATTCGGAGGAACCTCATCCCCGGGCTTGGGGAGAATTGGCGGAAGCGGTTACAGGTTTTGCTGGTACCAGGCGACGGTTTGGGCGAGGCCTTGGTCGAAGGTGACGAGCGGTTCGTAGTTGAGGGTGCGCTTGGCGGCGGAGATGTCGGCGAGGGAATGCTTGACGTCGCCGGAGCGCTCGGCGGTGTAGTTGGGCTTGAGGTCGGTGCGGTTGTAGAGGCGTGCCATGCCGGTGTAGAGCTGGTTGAGGTTGACGCGCTGGCCGCAGGCGACGTTGAAGATGTTGCCTTCGAGGGGGCCTGGGGCGCGGGCGGCGAGGAGGTTGGCGTGAACGGCGTTGGCGACGAAGGTGAAGTCGCGGCTGGTCAGGCCATCGCCGAAGATGGTTGGGGGTTTGCCGAGTTGCAGGGCTTTGGCGAATGCGGCGATGACAGCGGCGTAGGCGGAATCTGGGGATTGGCGAGGGCCGAAGATATTGAAGTAGCGGAGGACGGCGGTGTCGAGGCTGTAGCTGTGGGACCAGGCGCGGAGGGCGTGCTCGCCGGCGAGCTTGGTTGCGGCGTAGGGGCTGCGTGGAAGCGGGGGCATGGACTCGACCTTGGGGCAGTCGATGGGCGGATCGCCGTAGGCGCTGGATGAGCCGGCGAAGAGGACGCGAGTGACGCCTGCGGCGCGAGCGGCTTGGAGGACGTTGAAGGTGCCGATGACGTTGACTTGGTAGTAGATGTGCGGCTGCTCGACGCTGCGTGGGACGGAGCCGAGCGCGGCTTGGTGGAACACGTAGCGGGCGCCTTGCGTAGCATCTGTGAGGAGCGCGGTGTCGAGGATGGAGCCGGTGATCTGGCGGACGCGGTCGCCGAAGCCGGTGAGGTTGGACCACTTGCCGGCGGAGAGGTCGTCGAGGGCGACGACATCGGCGCCGAGAGCGACGAGGGCCTCGACGAGGTGGGAGCCGATGAAGCCCGCGGCACCGGTGACGAGCACGCGCTGGCGGGTGAAACTCGGGCCGTGAATAGCTTTCCAGTCCATAGAACCGCCAGTCTAGTGGTGTGAGAGACGAATACAATCGGTCGCGGCGGGGGCTGAGGGTGAGGCCCGCGGGGGGGGCAAAACCGGCCTTGACCAGATTACGCCGCTTTCCTAGCATCGCATGGGAGATTATCGCATCACTGGTTGGGATAAGGGTTTTGGTGCTTATTTAAAGCGGAAAGCGGCGCGACCCGATCTCTTACCTATCGCCTTCGCTCCTATTGGTCGACATGAGGGCGTCCGAGTGCGGATAAGCCCCTGCGGAGGCGTAACATGCGTGCGGATCAGCTACACCCCGGTGTGCAGTTGAAGGGGGCGGAGCCCGCGCGTATCTCAGCTACCGGAAGACCCGGCAACCCGTATGATTGAAATGTGGGCTGACGTGGGGTTCGAGGGTGTGATGAATAGTTGGGATTTGAGATAGTGGATAAGGCCTCGTAAATCACTGCGAACGCCCCAACATTTTTGTCTTGAGCGTTTTACCGGTCTCCCGTAGAATGCGACTGTCAGGCAATCCGTCCCCCCACAGCCCTCCCCCACCAAAGCATTGCACTCCTATCCCCTTGGGAGCTACACCGTGAATCACCGCCACACATCGCGTCGCACTGGGTTCACACTCCCCGAGTTGATGATCGTCATGATCATCATTGTCATTCTGATCGGGATCCTGCTCCCCGCGCTGAGCGGCATCAAGAAGAAATCGATGAAGGTGCAGAGCCAGGCGCAGTGCAATGCGCTTGCGACAGCGAGCGAAGCCTACCTCATTCAGTTCCGCGCTCCGCCGGGATATCTGCCCGAGATCTACTGGCAGTCATGGAGTCCCAGCAGTCCGACAGCCAACGAGAGCGCAGTGATCAGTCTTCTTGGTGGCGTGGTGAACGCCTCCGTGGCCGGTGGAGTAACTTGGACCGTTCCCACGAACACCTATTACACATCGACGATTTACATCAACCCCCAGCAGATCGGCAGCGGCACCTTCTACCCCACGGGCGGGACCGCTCGCACATTCGGCGCATTCTATTCACCGAAGGCCACCGAGCTCGTTTCCGTCACGGGCACGGCGGGCACGGGCACCGATATCACCAACGCCACGCCAATGGTGCATTTTGTGGACGTGAGCTCCGGCGTCCCGCTCCTTTACTACCGTGCCATCGCGGGTTCGACCAACGCGAGCGCGGTGGCCGACGGCATCGTCGCTCCTCCCACCCAGCCTACAAACTCGTTCAACCGCATCGCCAACGCCAACTACCTCTATGGCACGTCCATCAAGGGATGGTACAACCAGAAGAAATCGATGTTGAGTGACAACACCATTTCTGGCGGAAATGCAACGGGTGGAGCAGGCACCACCGCTGCCAACGCCTGTGTCAATCTGAGCTACGTCCTGACAAGTCGAACGCTCGGTCTGACCGTTCGCAAGGGTGACTACGCCTGGCTGAGCCCGGGCCCCGATGGCATCTACTTCGCCTACGACCAGCTCGCCACCCCCGTCACACAGTTCACCGCCTTCTCCCAGATCGACTCGTTTGATGACGTCCAGTCCTCCGGCGGCCTGTAATCGCCGCACGGATAATCTCGACCGCCCCGGCAATCGTGTGAATGACGGGGGCTTTGTTGTGGTCCGATCTTCCCCGCGCTAGCCTGGAGCGGGTGATGCGTCTCACGCATTGATTGAATGAACGCCACCACCGCGACACCAACCGAAACGAAAAACCAATTGATCGCCGCAGCCGACTCGCCCGAGATTTTGATCTCGGCGAGGCAAGGTGTGGCGATCGATCTAGCCGAACTCTGGCACCGCCGGGAGCTGCTCGGTGCGCTGGTGCGCCGCGATCTGTCGGTCCGCTACAAGCAGACGGCACTCGGCGTGCTTTGGGCCGCGATCCAGCCGCTGCTGACGATGGTCGTCTTCACCGTCATCTTCGGTCAGCTCGCCGGCCTCAAATCCGATGGCGCGCCGTATCCCGTTTTCGTCCTCGCGGGGCTCGTGCCCTGGACGTTCTTCGCCGCATCGGTCGCGCAGGGCTCACAGAGCCTGCTCAACCAGCAGCACCTGCTGACACGCATCTACTTCCCGCGGCTCTTTGTGCCGCTCTCGGCGGTCGGCGCTTGCGTTGTCGACATGGCGATCGCGCTGCTGATCTTTGCCGGTGTCGCCGCGTGGTATACCGTGCAGCCGCGCTGGTCGATGCTGCTGCTTCCCGTGCCGCTGGCCCTGACGGTGATCCTCGCCGCCGGAGTCTCGACGCTCCTGTCCGCCGTCACCGTCGTGTACCGCGACTTTCGATTCATCGTGGGCTTCGCGCTGCAGTTGCTCTTCTTTCTCTCGCCCGTCGTCTACCCCGTCACGATGATCCCCGAGCGCTACCGCTGGATCGCCTCGCTCAACCCGATGACCGGCATCATCAGCGCGCATCGCTACGCCGTGCTCGGCACGCCGCTCGATGTCCTCTCGTTCACACTCGCCGCCGCCGTGTCGCTCATCATGCTGCTTGTGGGTTTCTATTACTTCCGCCGCACCGAGCAGCGGTTCGCCGACATCGCCTGACACGCGATGCCGCGGAGACACATTTGTCCGACGCCGTGATCACCGTCGAGAATCTGGGCAAGGCGTATCGCCTTGGCGCACAGCCCCCGGGTCACCAGAACTTCCGAGAAGCCGTCGGCGAGGCGCTGGGCGCTCCGCTGCGGATGATGCGGAGCCTGGGGCGCCCGAGTGATGCGGACCTTTTCTGGGCTTTGCGCAGCGCCAGCTTCGAAGTAAAGCGCGGCGAGGTGCTGGGCATCATCGGCCGCAACGGTGCCGGAAAATCCACGCTCCTCAAGATACTCTCCCGCATCACGCGCCCCACCGAGGGTAGCGCCCGGCTCAAGGGCCGAGTCTCCTCGCTGCTGGAAGTAGGCACCGGGTTCCACCCCGAGCTGACGGGCCGCGAAAATATCTACCTCAACGGCGCGATCCTCGGCATGAAACGCCGCGAGATCGACCGCAAGTTCGATCAGATCGTCGAATTTTCCGAGATCGAAAAATTCCTCGACACGCCCGTCAAGCGCTACTCCTCGGGCATGTACGTCCGCCTCGCCTTCGCCGTCGCCGCGCACCTGGAGCCCGAGATCCTGATCGTCGATGAGGTGCTGGCCGTCGGCGACGCGGCGTTCCAGAAAAAATGTCTTGGGCGTATCCGCGACATGGCCTCGGGTGGCGAGCGCACCGTGCTCTTCGTCAGTCATAACATGGCAGCCGTCGCGGAGCTTTGCGGTCGTGTCCTGCTGTTGGATGGAGGCGCGATCGTTGCCGATGGCGAGCCCGGCCACGTGATCCGCAGCTACGGCATTCCGGGGGCACTGACCGGTCGCTCCGTTTATCAAAGGGAAGCGACGGACACAAGCGACACCGATTCACAACTCGATTCCGCGCAATTGCTCAATGCAGGGGGGGAGCCCGCCGCGGCTTTATTGTTTGGCGAGCCCTTCGCGATTCGGATGCACTGGATCAATCGCAGGCCGATTGCGAGCCTCTCATTTTCAGTACGGATATTCGATTCATTGGATCGCCTGATGTGCGTTACCAATACTCTGGAGACAAGCGAACTTGTACTGGAGCAGGCAGGCCCGCACCTCCTGATGTGCCGGATCGATCCCAACGTCCTGGTCCCCGGCCGATATCGGGTCGAGATCGGCGCGTGGGTACGCCCGTACAGGAAGGTCAGCAGCGTTGAGAACTGTCTTGAGATCGAGGTCAGCGAGGTCGCATATTCCCTGGCGCGCCCGTATCGCGCTGTGGGCAACCCGATGTTTTCGCTGATGTCGAAATGGTCACAGCAGATGCCGGTGTGAGCCAGTGGAACGCGCGTTTGCCGGTCCTCGTGAAGATCGGATCCAGGGGCATGCGAAATCTCATCATTCTGGGCAGCGGGCGCAGCGGCACGAGCATGGTTGCGGCCTTGTTCCGAAATACGAGCGCTTACTTTGGCGATGCCCTGATCAAGGCTAATGTTGCGAACCCCTACGGCTACTACGAAGACGAGTCGGTTAACCGGATCAACGACCTGCTGATCCTCCGCCAACTCCGATCACGGCTCATGCGACACCTGCCGGCGTGGTGTACCGCACCGGCACATCGCGATCGACGCGCCCTGTGGTTGGCGGCGCCCCGGCGGTTTACCAGAACCAAGGTTCCCGCCGAGTTGGCAGAGGAAATCAAGAAGATCGTGGGACACGTTCCTTTCTGTCTCAAGGATCCGCGTTTCAACATCACGTTGGACGCGTGGCGACCTTTTCTGCCTCCGAATACTCGATTTATCGTGGTTTTTCGGAACCCACAGCGGACGGTTGACAGCATCCTCCGCAACGCGGTTGAACGCTATGTCCCCCCGCTTCAGATCAGCCGCCGCTGGGCTTTTTTGCAGTGGTATCGAGGCTACCGGCGCGTCTTGCGCGCGGCGGCCAATAGTTCGGATTGGCTCTTTGTCGGTTACGACGATGTCCTCGGAGGTCGCGCCGTGTCGGCCATCGAACGATTTGCCGAAGCGACGGTCGATACCTCCGAGCTGAATCCTGACGTCAGCCGTTCCAAGTCGGGATCGTCCGGTCCCGATTCGCTGGAGCAACGCTGCGATCGGCTCTACCAGCAGTTCGTGCTGCGCTCGGAAAAAGACCTGAAAAACTGGTCTCCATGAAAGCCCCGACCGTCTCCGTCTTGATGCCCGTTTACAACGCCCGGCGTTACGTCGCTGAGGCGGTAGAGAGCATCCTTGCACAAACATTTGACGACTTCGAACTATTGATCGTTGATGACGGATCAACAGACCGGTCGCTGAATATATTGAAAAAATATGCGTCGATGGACGCACGAATCCATCTGGTGAGTCGACCGAACACGGGTTACGTCGTAGCACTCAATGAAATGATTAAACGCGCACAAGGCGAATTCATCGCTCGTATGGATGCGGATGACATTTCTTTGCCGGATCGATTCAAAAAGCAGGTGGAGTTTTTAAGGAATCATCCGCGTGTGGGTGTTGTTGGCGGCGCGTATGAGTTGATCGATGATCGCGGCCGATTACTCACAATCCGGAGGTTGTTTAACGACAACGCGCGGATTCAAGATCGATTGCTCTCGGGCGATACGCACCTCGCGCATCCGAGTGTCATGATGCGACGCAGCCTCTTGCAGCAGGTCGGTGGTTACGACGCATCACTGATGCCCACCGAGGATCTGGACCTATGGCTGCGACTCGGTGAAATCACGGAACTCGCGAACTTGCCGGATATTCTGATTCGATACCGAGAGCATATCGCCTCGATCAGCACGTGGCAGCAAGGGCGACCATGGTTGGAGAAGCGAGAAGCGTGCCGGCGCGCCTGGCAACGGCGTGGGATTGAAGCGCGGCCGATTTCGGATCGTCCGTACCGCGCGGGCCTTGATCGTGATTCGCAATTTGAGTTTGTATTTCAATGGGCGTGGATTGCTTACATGCAGGGCCGGCATCGTATGGCGATTGCGTACGTCTGGAAATGTCTTCGAAGACGGCCTGCGTCACGGGCCAGTTGGGGCTTGTTTCGTCGTGTGGCTGTGCGCGCCTTGCTCTGCAAGGGCCCATTTCCAGGACATGACGACGGTGAGCCCGACTCATCGCGGGGTAGTGGCACATAAGCGTTCCGGGGCGAGTTTATGGACAAAAAATCTGTCAGCATGCGGTGAATCCTGCCTGGGCTGCCGATGCCGCAACCGCCCGCATCCGTTGTGAGGACCGAAGCCAACGGATTCATCAGGTCAAAATCATCGACATCAGTGTGATTATCTCGACGAGGAATCGCGCCGACAGCTTGAGGCGGACATTGGAGGGATTGCGCGCCCAGTCCACCAAGGGCTTTAGATGGGAAGCGGTCGTGGTCAATAACGGCAGCGACGATCAAACCGGCACCTTGCTGAAAGAAGCCGCTTCGTGGATGAGGCTGACGCCCGTATGGGTTGCAACAGCGGGTCAGAACCGGGGGCGAAACGCCGCCTTGGAGCATGCACACGGGAAGTTACTCGTGTTTTCCGATGACGATGTTTTGCCAGAATCGCATTGGTTGGAAAGGCTCTGGAAAGCATCTTTGAATTGGCCACATGATAGGGTGTTTGGCGGGCGAGTTATTCCAAAGTATCCCCCGGTGGTTCCCGAGTGGATCGCAGACGCGAGATTTGATTACCGCTCAACTGCGTTTGCAGAATTTCATCCAGCCGACGCCGAGGGACCCGTTAAGGAAGAGCCTTTTGGAGGGAACTTCGCAATCCGAGCCGAAGTGATGCAGGGGATCCGTTTCACCGAGAACCTCGGTCCGGCGGGACGCAGATATGCCATGGGTGGTGAAACCGAATTCCTTCGTCGATTGGCCAGTGAAGGCTGTCGTTTCATTTACGTTCCTACCGCGGTGGTTGAGCATGTGATCCGGCCCGATCAACTCTCAATGGGTTGGTTGCTGAACCGTGCGTATTGCTCTGGACGAGGCCTCGCCCGGCAATTTCCAATGCCGGTCAATCGCACGGTGGCGGGCATCCCGGTTTACATGCTGCGACAACTGCCCTGGCTCTGGTTTCGATACTGGTGGTGCAGACTCGTCAGGCGGGACGTCTTGCAGGTCTGGAAAACCGGGCGCGAGCTTTATGAATTCATGGGCCGCATGCGTGAGCACAAATTGATGCTCGAGGACGGGACGCTCCGCCGCGGGGCATTACGGGTTCGAGCAGAGTCACCGTTCGGGGCCCAGTCGAATGGTTGACCCTATTGTCTCGATCAACATGCAGGTCTACATTTGCAGCGCCAAGCCGGGAGAACCTTCCGCCATTGTTTCTTGTCTATCGGTTCTTGGCGCCTGCTGGCGTGTCGAATATGAGGCTGAGTTGCGATGAAAATCCCCACGCCTGTCGTCTCGGTAGTCATGCCTGTCTACAACGCCCAGCGATATCTGTCTGAGGCGGTGGAAAGCATTCTCAGCCAGAGCCTCCATGACTTTGAATTCATTGTTCTTGATGACGGATCGACAGATCGTTCACTCTCGATTCTCAATCGTTACGCCGCGACGGACTCCAGGATACGGCTGCACGCTCGGTCGCACCGTGGACATATCGCTGCATACGACGAGTTGCTGCACATGGCACGCGGCCGATACATCGCCCGGATGGATGCCGACGATATCGCGATGCCGGATCGTCTGTGCGTCGAAGTGGAATATCTTGATGCTCACCCGGAATGCGTGTGCGTCGGCGGGGCATACGATCTGGTTGACGAGCGAGGAAGAATGCTTATTCGCCGCTTTGAATCCGGCATGGGAGATAAATCGGTCCAGGCCGAGTTGCTCTCCGGCAATACGGTGCTATGTCAACCGACCTCGATGTTCCGTCGCGAGATCCTGGCCAAAATTGGCTATTGCGATCTGACACGGACGTTAATTGAAGACTTGGACATGTTTCTCAAAATGGGTGAGCTGGGCGAATTGGTCATTCTGCCGCATGTGGTTCTGCGATATCGTGAACATCAGAAGTCCGTCAGCGCCGTGTCGCACCAGAGCCAGATCGCTGAGATGAGGTTGAGCTGCGAGGATGCGTGGCAACGACGCGGGATCACCGATGGCAAATTTGTCAATAAGGGCTGGCGACCGCAGAATCGTTTCGAACTGCACGACGTGCAGGTCCGTAATGGCTGGTGGGCGTTTAATCGCGGCGACCGGAAATTGGCGATAGAGTACGGTTTGCGAGCGGTGTGTCAGTGTCCATGGCGCGGATCGGGCTGGCGTCTGGTTGTTTGCTCAGCGATGCCTTGGAAGCGTCCAAGTGCTGCATCCAGAGGTCATCAAGGGGCAAAGGATGACTGACCCCGTGGTCTCCATCGTCATGCCGGTTTACAACAGCGAGCGTTTTCTGCGCGATGCGGTGGCGGGGGCGCTGGCGCAGACTTTCGATGGCTTCGAGTTGATCGCAATCGACGATGGTTCGACTGATGGATCGAAAGCAATTCTTGACGAGCTGGCGGCAAGCGATCCGCGGATCCGGGTGATCAGCCGACCCAACATGGGCATCTCCGCCACTCGTAACGAGGGGACGCAACTCGCCCGGGGCGCGTTCATCGCGGTGATGGATTCCGACGATATTTCGCTGCCGAACCGCCTTGAATTGCACGTGACGTATCTGCGGGCGCACCCCGATAGCGTTGCGGTGGGTGGTCGCGTGCTGTTGGTCGATCCGGACAACGAGCCGTTGTGTGTCTCGGATTTGTTTGAGCCGACGCATGAGTCGATCTGTGCAGCGATGCTCGAGGGGCGCAGCGGTGCGATCTCGCATCCGTCGTGCATGATCCGACGCGACGCGCTGCGGACGATCGGCGGATACGACGAACGGTACAAAATCGCAGAGGACTACGACATGTTCCTGCGGCTTGCGGAGGTCGGCCGGCTCGGAAATGTTCCCGAGACGGTCGTGCGTTACCGTCAGCATCTGGCCAGCACATGTCACCGGTTGCCCGTGCAGATGTATAATGCGATAAAGGCGATTCTTTCGCAGGCGAGGCGGAAGAGGTTGCTACCGGATCTGCATCTGACATCCGAACCGTCGCTGTCCATTGCGGCCAAGGAGCGGATTTGGGCTTGGTGGGCGCTGAGATCCGGCCATGTGACGACCGCGCGGAAGCATGCGCTACAGAGCATGCGTTTGGCACCGCTAAATTGGGAATCGTGGCGGGTGATGGCATGTTCGATCCGCGGGCATTAGTCGAAGGACCAAGCAACGGTCGATCACACATGAGCAACGGAACGAGCTACAGCGGCGCAAGCAATCAACAGTTCGGCCTATCGCGCCTAAAAACCAAATGACGGAGTGCCTTGTTGACGTTGCAATCTGAAAATACCAATTCCGCTCCAGAGTCTACGGAGGAATCCGGACGGGAGGCTGTGCAGGCGGACAGGACGGTTTGCCTCATCTCGCCGTTCTGGTCGGCGGGCGCGGAGCCCAACGGCGTCGGCACGTACGTCTCATGCATGCGAGAGGCGATGACGCGGCACAAAACAAGTGTCGCGGTGATCTGCGAAGAGGGACATTCGACCGATGAATTGAGTATCCTGGCGGCCGCCCGAGCCTGCGGGGGTCCGGGGCGTATCACCGATGCCCTGAAGAAGCTCGTGTCTCCGGAGACCTTTTCCGCCAAATCCAAAGCCCGGCGATATGCACAGGCATTGCACCAACTGCAGCGTAAACTAAAGATTGATCTGGTTGAGATTGAAGAAGCTTGGGGAGTCGCGAATTATCTGGTGCCCCAGCTGAGCATGCCCGTCGTCGTTCGGCTGCATGGACCGTGGATCCTGACGAGCGGGCCCAACAATGCGGCGCGCCAGACTCGGCGGATTGCACTGGAGGGCGAGTCGCTGGTAAGGGCGGCGGCTGTCAGCGCACCAAGCCTTTATACCCTCGAGGCGGTTCGTAAAAGCTATGGCCTAGCCTTGTCCAATTCCGCAGTCATCCCCAACCCGATGAGCCTCGCGTGGCTCAAGGACCGGTGGACGCTGCAGAATTCCGATCCGGATCGGATCTGTTTCGTCGGCCGGTTCGATCGTCTCAAGGGCGCCGACACGCTTTTGGAAGCGTTTCAGATCGTCCATCGGCAGCGTCCAGAGTTGAGATTGACGTTCGTCGGTCCCGATTTTGGTGTCCGCGACGATTTCGGGCGAACTTTGAGCTTCGCGCAGTTCGTGCGAGAAAAGCTCTCGCCGGCGGCAGCCAGCAACATTGAGATGTTGGGATTTGTTCCGCCGTCACAACTCAATCAGCATCGCCTTCGGGCCCGCATGACAATCGTGCCATCCCGATACGAGACATTCTCGTACGCCGCCCTGGAGGCGATTGCGTGCGGTTGCCCGCTCATCGCCAGTTCAGTCGGCGGGCTTTCGGAACTGATCCTGCACGGCCAGACAGGGCTTCAGGTCAAGCCCGGCGATGCGGGGGCGCTGGCCGAGCAGATGCTCATCCTGCTCCGCGAGCCCCAGCTGGCGGCGAATCTGGGCCAGGCGGCGAGAGTTGATGCCCAGAAACGATTTGACCCCGATGTCATTGCGCGGCAGACGCTCGAATTCTACAATGGGGTCATTGATTCACATCGTTCTTCTGCACCGAGATAGCGGGCGAAGCGCGTGGATATCGCGTGACTGCTGAGCGGCATGTAATTCGGGCGGGGGCTCCGGTCCGGTTTGGGGGCAGGATATGACTGTGCCGAAATTGAAATTTTACAGAGAGGTCGCTGCACGCTGGGCGTGCGCGAAAGCCTGAAATGCAGATCTATTTTGGCACCTTCCTCATGTTCGGCTGGCCGCTGGCTGTGCTGGCCATTTTTGCGATGAACCGATCCAGGCCCATGGCGGTTGTGATCAGCATGCTCGCGGGCTGGCTTTTTCTGCCTAATTGGAGTTTTGACATTCCGGCGATCCCCGATTACGACAAAGTGATGGCCGTCAATGGCAGCGTTGTTCTGGCGATTATCCTGTTTGATATGGATTTGCTTCTTAAGTTCAGACCCCATTGGTGGGATCTGCCCATGCTGTTTTGGTGTCTCACTCCGATGATGAGTTCGCTGCTTAACGAACTGGGTTTCTGGGATGGGATTTCGTCGCAGATGAGCAATGTGATCATCTGGGGTCTGCCCTATCTGATCGGGCGTCTGTACTTCAACAAAATCTCGAATCAAAAGCTGCTGATGCAGGGGCTCATTGCCTTTGTCATTGTTTATTTTCCATTGATCCTTCTTGAATCGCGAATCGGCGCCCAGTTACATGTTCTAGTATACGCGTCGGTCGGAGGATCGGGCAGCTATGAAACGGTCGATTGGTTTGGGCCGCTACGGTATAGACCCAGCGGCTTCCTGCAGACAGGCCTGGCCGTATCGATGTTCGTTGCCAGCGGCATGATCGCAGGTTGGAGCCTCTGGTCGATCGGTCGGCAGCGTAAGCTGGGACCCATGCCCCAGTCGATTGCGGTGACCTTGGCGATCATCAGTAATATTTTGTGCAAAACACTTGGCGGTTTTACGCTGGCATGGACCGGAATATTCGCGCTGATCTGCGTTCGTCATCTCCGTATTCGGATCGTTATCGTGGCGCTTGTCATGGTCGCGCCGGCATACGTCGCCATGCGTACCGCGGGATTGTGGAGTGTCCAAAACTTTGCGGACTTCATCGGCGAGAACATCAGCGAGGCGCGTGCCGGTTCGCTCGGATTCCGGCTCAGGAACGAGGATATACTCATCGACAAAGCGCTCGATCGCCCGGTCTTCGGCTGGGGGCGTTTCGGCCGGGCGCGTGTCTACGATGAAAATGAAAAAGACATCTCGATCACGGATGGTTTATGGATCATCGAATTTGGGAACTACGGGCTCTCTGGGCTGATCATGATGCTGGCATTCCAAGCCGTTCCGGTCATTGTCGTTTTGGTTAAAACACCACGCAGGATGTGGAACCACCCCTCGTTTGCGCCCACCACCGCAATGGCCATTATCGTGTGTCTCAACGCCATCGACAATCTGCCGAATGCGATGTACAACCCCATGTTTCCTCTGATGATGGGGGCCTTGATCGCGATGCCTTTGGCTCAAATTTTTCGGTCCGAACGGGTCCGCCATCGCGTCTCCTTTCATCGTGTCATGCCGAAGAGCCCGATCCACGCGCAGCCGCCGGTCCAATTGATGGATGGCGGCTTTGATCGGTAGATAGGCCTCGGCTTCACCAGATGAGAGCCCCGGTGTCGCGTGGCAGATTTGCATCGAATATTGATTGCGCCGTGAGTATTTTGAACAACCCGAAGAGAAATGATTCATGAGCAGTCCTGCAGCCGTGTTCAACCTCTCGCCCTCCCGCGCCATTCGGATCAGCGTCTGCATCCTGGCCCATAATGAAGCGTCGGGCATCGGCCGGATGCTTGAATCGCTCTCCAGGCAGACCGTGTTCTTGGGTCAGGTCGCCTCGATACAGTGTGTGGAGTTGTTGGTCGTTCCCAACGGGTGCAGCGACAACACCGCCGAAGTTGCTCGCAATTTCCTGGAGAAGCTGGGCTCACAATGGGGACCCAGGATCTGTGCTCAGGTTCAGGAGATCGCTGAACCGGGCAAATCCAACGCATGGAATCGATCTGTGCACGAGTACATTGATCCTGATTGCGATTACATCTGTATGATTGACGCGGATGTGCAATTGATCGAGCCGGAAACACTCGAGAACGTGATTCTGCAATTGGAACTGGACCCGATTGCGCAAGTGTGCTGCGACCTGCCGGTGAAGAGCGCGGCCCTGAAAAAGAATAGATCGCTCAGAGAATGGCTCTCACTCAATGCTCTGAACCGGACAGCGAACCCCTATTTCATCTGTGGTCAACTCTACTGCGCACGCGCATCCCTGATGCGGCAGATCGTTATGCCCCCCGGCCTGCCGGTCGAAGACGGATTCCTCCGGGCAATGGTTGTCACGGATTTGTTCAGGGCGCCGGAAGACCGACGGCGTGTCGTTCGAGCTCCGGGGGCATCTCACACGTTTGAAGCTTATTTGTCTATCGTGGATCTGTTTGAGCACAGAAAAAGAATGATGATTGGTGGTTATATCAACGCATCAATTTACGATTTTGTCTCCGGGCGCAGTGCCGGCATCGGCGCGGGAAAGGTGATTGCCGATGAGTTGAAGAAGAATCCGAAGTGGCTGGAAGAGTTGGCTAGTCAGCGCATCACGTCGGGGGGACGCTGGGTGATTCCGCGATCCTATTGGTTCGATCACATGGTCGGGCTCAGGGGGATGCCATGGTTCAAGAGAATAAAACGTTTGCCTCTTGCGATGGCCTGTACATTGTTCGATCTGCTCGTCGCGATCAGTGCGAATCGTGAACTGAAGCGGCGTGGTGGTGTGGGATTCTGGTGAACCCGGCGGGTCAGGCGGGCTTGGCGATGTAATCGTGCGCTCGCCCGTCGGCAAGCTTGTCCAGCGCGATGAGCTTCCATCCAAAAACAGATTTGCGGATCCCGAAAAGTCGGTAGTTGGCGTCGGAAAAAATGCGACCGATGATGCTTGTGGGGGCTTGCAGATCTCCGTCATGCTCAAAGAGGATCGCGCGGGGGCGATGGCGATTGATCACCGACTGGAGCGACTGCATCACCGGCACCTCGTGGCCTTCAACATCGATCTTGATCAGATCGACACCATCGAGCCCGGATTCGGACATCAGTTGTTCCGCGGTAATCATGCGAATGCCGGCAAGCAGCGCCGATGGATCGGTATCGGATGGACCGGCGATCAAGCGACTCGCGCCGCAGTTGACCGAATCCAACTGCATGGTCCCGACCCCCGCATGATCCGAGATCGCGGCTTGAATCGCTTTGCCGCGCCGCGGATCAATCCGGTTCAGGTTTTCGACGAGCAGATCGAATATGGGCGGCTGGGGTTCGACGCAGACGACCCGCGAATCGGGGACCCTGTGGAGAAGCGAGCAGGCGACGTAGCCGATGTTGGCCCCGATATCGAGGATGCGATCGCCGGGGCGGGAGTGGGCGAGCAGTACACCGACGATCACATGATCGAACTCGCCGGTGAGATAAATGTGCCGGCCGATGAGATCGTTGGGGATCACACGAATCGTGAACCCGCCGCTCGTCGGAACGAGCATCGTGGATTCGTCAAAGCGAAGACGCTTCATCCACGATCTGTCAATTAACCTTCCCGTACCAACAGGAAAAGGATAGAGCTTCAGCAGCATCCGAGAGATTCGGTTGATGAGTGGCGGCATAGGGCGAGACTCTAGCAAGTCTGAATCGGGCAAACAAATTCTTTGCCAGTCATGCGCTCGATCGTCGACCGTTCCATGAAAATCCGATATCACGTCATGAGCACGACCCCAACCACACGCGACGACACGTCGAATACAAAAGAGATGCTCATGGGAGCCCAGAAAACAAACGACCCGGACGTGCTGATCGTCATCGTTAATTATCGCACCGCCGCGCTGACGATCGACTGCCTTGCGTCCCTCCAGCCCGAGCGTGACTCGGTCGAACGCCTCCGTGTTGCCGTGGTGGACAACGCCTCCGGTGACGACTCGGTTCCGACGATCCAGTCCGCTATCGATCGTAACAACTGGGGAGATTGGGTTCAGCTCATCGCGTCAGATCGCAACGCGGGATTTTCCGCCGGAAATAACGTTGCCATCGCCCCGGACCTGGCGTCCGAGCAACCGGCCGATCTCTATTTCCTGCTCAATCCCGACACGGTCGTGCTCCCCGGAGCCGTTCAAAAACTCGTCGGATTTGCACTGAAAAATCCCCGCGCCGGCGTCATCGGCACACGAATCGACAGCCCGTCGGGAGCTGTCAGCAAGTCGGGCCACCTGTTTCCAACTCCGCTCAATTCGTTCAGTGATGGGGCGCGGTTTGTCCCATTGGACCGCGTGCTGCTGCGGAGATACAAACACATGAACCTGGAAAAGCCCGAGCAGCACGACTGGGTCTCGGGAGCAAGCCTCGTCATACGCCGCGAAGTCTTTGAACAGATCGGCCTGCTCGACGAGGACTTTTTTCTCTACTTCGACGAGGTGGACTTCTGCTTCCGTGCACGACGGGCGGATTGGGAAATCTGGATTGTGCCCGAGGCGCGAATCATTCACTTCGAGGGTGCCAGCACGCAGATCAGTGCGCCCGGGCGTCGCAAGCCTTATTGGTATCGGTCGCGGCGTCGATTCATTGTCAAATCGTACGGCGTCCTGGGGTTGATCGTCGGCGACACTCTCTGGGCATTCGGCCGTCTCTTGCTCCGGGTCCGTAACCTTTTCGGATACGGGCTGCCCACACATCATTTCCCGCTCTATTACAGCTACGATTTGCTCTGGGGCGATCTCAAGGCGTTGTTGACCGGTGAGGTCTGGCGAAACCGATGACATTGTCCACCAATCAACTGCTGAATCTCGCCGTCGTCATCATCGGCCGCAATGAGGGCGAGCGGCTCCGCCGCTGCCTCGGCTCGCAGCTCGGACGGGCCGCGCTCGCCGTCTACGTGGACTCCGGTTCGACCGATGGCAGCGTCGAAATGGCGCGGAAGATGGGCGTCGAGATCGTCGAGCTAGACCGCGCGATCCCCTTCAGCGCCGCCCGCGCACGTAATGAGGGATTTGCCCGCGTCCGCTCGCGCATGCCCGCCGTCGAATTTGTGCAGTTCGTCGATGGCGATTGCGAAGTCGTCAAAGGCTGGCTCGACGCCGCGGTCGATGCCATGAACCGCGAGCCGCGGCTCGGTGTCGTCTGCGGTCGGCTCCGCGAGCGCTTCCCCGAGGCATCGGTTTACAACCGCATCTGTCAGATGGAGTGGGATGTCGCTCCTGGCGAGATCGAATCGAGCGGCGGGATCTTCATGGCGCGAGCACAGCCGTTTGATGCGGTGGGGCGGTTCGATACGAGCGTCACTGCGGGCGAGGAGCCAGAACTGTGTCAGCGACTGCGCGACGCGGGATGGACGATCCGCCGCCTGACCGATGAGATGGCGCTGCATGATGCGGCGATGCTGCATTTCGGCCAGTGGTGGCGGCGGCAGGTCCGCACTGGCTACAACGGCCTGGACGTCGCCACACGCTTCGGCCGGGGCCGCGACGGTCTCTTCGTCGCCAGCGTCCGCAGCGCCCGCATCTGGGGCCTCGGCATTCCGGCGCTGCAGGTCACTGCCATCATCGTGGGCCTGATCGCGCACAGTGCCATCGTCGCCGCGATTGGCATCGCAATCGTGGCGGCACTCGTCGGCCTGCAGATTGGCCGCATCGCCGTGCGGATCAGACATACGGGAATCTCCGCCGGACTTGCAGTGCAATACGCCATGCTGACGATGATCTCCAAGTTCGCCAACGTTGTCGGCCAGCGGCGGTACCTCCGCGACCGCGCCGCCGGACGCGCACCGGCACTCATCGAACACAAGACCCCGGCGGCGACGTAGAACCCCCGCTTCGCAAGGCAATCATTTCATGGCTGACCCCGATCTCCAAGCAGACCGAGCGCGATATCCGAAGCGCCCCTGGCTCAGGGAGCAATCCTATTGGGCCGTGTGGGTCTACCGCTTCGGTCGGCGCATCGAGAAGCGCAAGCCGGGAATTCGACGCCGCCTGCTCAATCCGATTTACTGGCTCGCGTTCCGCATCACCGAAACGCTCACCGGCATCAGCATCCCCAAAAATGTTGAGATCGGTCCGGGCCTGCGCATCTGGCACTTCGGCAACATCTTCATCAACGGAAACGTCCGCATTGGCGCCAACTGCACGATCCGTCAGGGCGTCACGATCGGCAATCGTCACGAGGGAGGCGGCGTCCCGACGCTCGAGGACGATGTCGATCTCGGCGCGTACGCGCAGATCCTTGGCGAGATCCGTATCGGCCGCGGTGCGAAGATTGGCGCCATGAGCGTCGTGCTGCGGGACGTGCCCGCGGGGTCGACGGCGGTCGGCATCCCCGCGCGGATTCTTGAGACACAGGGCGTGCAATGATGAAAGCAGCGGTCATCGGAGCCGGTCACATCGCGCAGCAGCACCTCCGCTGCCTGTCGCGTATGCCGGGCGTCGAACTCGCCGGCGTCTGCGACCTGTCGCGGACGATGGCCGAATGCGCCGCCGACCGTTACAAGGTGCGTGCATGGTACACCGACGCCGCGGCGATGTTGCGCGAGACGAAGCCCGATGTCGTGCACATCACGACACCCGCGTCGAGCCATTTCGCCCTCGCCGGTGCGGCGCTAGACGGCGGGGCGCACGTGATCGTCGAGAAGCCGATCACGACGACACTGGCCGACACGCAGACGCTCTGCGACAAGGCACTGGCTGCGAAGCGCTACCTCATCGAGGACCACAATTACCTCTTCAACGGCACAATGCTCGAGATACAGTCGCTCATCGCCAGCGGCCAGCTCGGGCAGGTCGTGCATGTCGAGGTGGGCATCTGCCTCAACATTCTCGGCGAGGGCAGCCGCTTCGCCGATCCGAATCTGCCGCACCCGGCGATCAGGCAGCCCGGCGGCGCGTTCTCCGATTTTTTCACACACATGGCCTACCTCGTCTATTCGATGGTCGGCCCGCACCGCAAACTCCGCAGTTCCTACACGAAGCGCAGCCCCGAGTCGCCGCTGCCCAGCGATGAGTTCCGCGCCATGATCGAGGCGGAGCGCGGCACAGCGTCGCTCCTGTTCAGCTGTCACACGCAGCCCGATGCGTTCTGGGTCCGCGTGCTGGGCACGAAGATGAGAGCCGAGTCGCACCTCTTCGAGCCGCGGTTGACCGTCGAGAGGCTGCACGGCAAGGGCGGCCCGCTCAACGCATTCAAGAACGGCCGGGCGATCGCCAAGGCCGAGAAACGCAACGCCTTCCGCGGTCTGTTCCGCAAACTCAGCGGCGGGCCCGGGGCTTACGAGGGTCTCTGGGAATTGCTGCGGACGACGTACAGCGCGATCGAGAGCAAGGGGCCGTCACCGGTGTCGATGGAGCAGATTCAGCAGGTCAACCGCCTCGTCGCCGACCTCACCGCCGCGGAGAATCAGCTTTGAAGGTTCTCGTCACCGGCGCCAACGGATTTCTCGGTTCACACGTCGTCGCGGCACTGCTGCAGCGCGGGCATGCGGTTCGCGCGATGGTGCGGCCCGCGACGCGCGTCGAAAAAATCGGCTGGGGCGATCGTGTCGAGGTCTACCGGGCGGATCTTCGATCGCCGCGCGCCCTGGATGAGGCGTTTAACGGCATCGACGCCGTGATCCATCTCGCGGCTTCCGTCGGCGGCGATGAGGATGCGCGGTTCCAGTCCACCGTCGTCGGCACCGAGAATCTGCTTGCCGCGATGGCGCGATCCAATACAAAACGGATCCTGCTGGCCAGCAGTTTTGCCGTATATGACTGGTCAAAGGTGCACGGCGCATTGACCGAGCAGAGCCCGCTGCTCGAGAGCCCGGAGATGTACCAGGAGGACAGCTACGCATTCGCCAAGCTCTGGCAGGAGCGATTGGTCCGCCGCATCGCTGCGGAGCAGAAGTGGTCGCTGACGGTGCTGCGGCCCGGCGCGATCTGGGGCGCGGGGAATCTTTACGTGTGGGACATCGGTCACCGTGTCGGTTCGATCCTCTTTGTGATCGGTCCGATGAACGGGATGCGGCTGACGTATGTGGAGAATTGCGCGGATGCGTTTGTTGCGTCGCTCGATGAGAGGGCGGCGGGGCAGACATTCAACGTCGTTGATAACACGCCGATCACAGTGAGCGGCTATTTGAGCCTGTATCAGAAGCGCACCGGCGAGCGGAGCACGAACATCTGGGTGCCCTATTGGATGGGCGATATGTTCGCGCGGCTGACGCAGCTGGTGAGCCGGTCGATCTTCAGCACATACGGCGGGAAGCTGCCGGGGATCTTGATGGCCCGGCGGTTCCGGACGCGCTTCAAGGCGGTGCGCTTCTCGTACGGGGCGCTGGAGCGCGTGCTGGGCTGGAAGCCGAAATACGATCTGACGACGGCGATGGATCGGGCGTGCGCGGACAAGGGCCGCGAGATTGCGACGACGAAAACAGAAACACCCGAGCCCGAGCATGCCTGACCAGATGACGATCGCCTACATCACCAGCCAGTATGCGCGGGCGAGCGACACGTTCATCCGCGCCGAGGTACTGGAACTTCGGCGGCGCGGGCACACGGTGCACACGTTCTCGATCCGCCGCGCCGATGAGGGGCAGAATGTCAGCGACGAGGTGCGGAGCGAGCAGGCGAGCACGGATTACATTCTCAGTCATGGTGCGGCGGCACTGCTGATCTCGTTCATTGCGGTCGCGCTCACATGGCCCGGGCGAACGCTTGGCGCGATGCGGCTGGCGTGGAAGACGCGGGCGCCGGGCTTGAAGGCCCTGACCGGACAGTTGGCGTATCTCATCGAGGCGGCTTATCTCGCGCGGCGGCTGCGGAAGCTCGGCGTGTCGGTGATCCACAACCACATCGCGGAGAATTCCGCGACGGTGACGATGCTCGCCTCGCAGATCTCGGGCGTGCCGTTCAGCATGACGGTTCACGGGCCGGGGATTTTTTATCATCCGGTGCGCTGGGCGCTGGGCGAGAAGATCCATCGCGCATCGTTCACGGCGTGCATCAGCAGTTTCTGCCGGAGCCAGTGCATGGCTTTTTCGGACCCGGCGGATTGGTCGAAGCTGAAGCTGGTGCGCTGCGGGCTTGACCGCGGATTCCTGAATGTTGAGCGCACGCCGATTCCAGAAGCTCCGCGGCTGGTTTGTGTCGGTCGGCTGTGCCCCGAGAAGGGGCAGTTGCTGCTGGCGGCGGCGGTGGCGCGGCATATCGAGGGCGGCGGGCGCTGCGAATTGGATTTCGTCGGCGACGGGCCATCGCGCGGGGCGATTGAGAAGTTCATCGCGGAGCATGGGCTTGAGGATTCGGTGCGCATCCTCGGGTGGCGGAATAGCGAAGAGGTGAAGCAGGAAATCAAGCGGAGCCGGGCGCTGGTGCTGGCGAGTTTTGCGGAGGGACTGCCGGTCGTGATCATGGAGGCGATGGCGCTGGGCCGACCGGTGATCACGACGTCGATCGCGGGGATTCCGGAGCTGGTTGAAAATGGCGTCACCGGCTGGCTCGTCCCCGCGGGGTGCATCGATTCGCTGACGGCGGCGATCGGTGAGGCGGCGACCGCATCGATCTCGCGGCTGACCGAGATGGGGCGAAACGGGGCGGAACGCGTCGCGGAACTGCACGATGGGGCCAAAGAGGTGGACAAGTTGGAGACGATGTTCCTGCAGGTGGCCGGCGGGATGACGGTGGAGATCGGCGTGGAGATGCTCGCTGTAAGTCAGTCGCGTCTGGTGCGAGGTGGCGGGAACGTTCACCTGTAGCGCGGTGACGCATCCGTGCGCACATCCGCGTCGGCCGCTCTTCACGGAAACGATGCAAGTTATGGCGGCGTCGTGATCAAAAGCGAATTCGACCCTTTCAAGGTGCGCAGCACGCCTCTCTCGCGGATGCGCATCTTGACATCTTGACGAAATTGCCTGTCCAAACGTGTGTTATGATCGGTTTTCAAGATGCGCAAATGCGCACCTTGAACCTTTAATGGAGCGTCTGAGCGATGAGAATTCTGCTGACCGGTGGAGCGGGTTATGTGGGCAGCGCTTGTCTGCGGTGGCTGCTGAAGAACGGCCACGACCCGATCGCGTTCGACAACATGGCCGAGGGGAACATCGCGGCGGTGCCCGAGGGGCGGCTGATCGTCGGCGACATCCTCGACCCCGCGGCGCTGACGAAGGCGATGCGCGATCACAAGGCGGAAGCGGTGATGCACTTCGCGGCTCTGGCGCTGGTGTCGCATTCGATCCAGGAGCCGGACCGGTATTGGAATGTGAATGTCATCGGGCTGCGGAACGTGCTGGAGTCGATGCGGGCGACGGGTGTGAGCAAGATCCTGTTCTCGAGCAGCGCGGCGACATACAGCTTCACGGCTCCGATGCCGCTGGGTGAGGATTCGGATCAGAAGCCGCAGACACCGTACGGCACGACGAAGCTGGCGGGGGAGTGGATTATCAAGGAATACGCGAAGGCGTTTGGGATCAGCTACGGGATCCTGCGTTACTTCAACGCTGCGGGCGCGGACCCCGACGGGCAGTGCGGTGAGGATCGGGATATTGAGACGCACCTGATCCCGCTCATCCTTCAGGCGGCGGTGGGGCGGATTCCGAAGGTGATGATTTTCGGTTACGACTGGCCGACGCCCGATGGGTCGTGCGTGCGGGATTTCGTGCACACGGATGATCTGGGCGCGGCGCATCAGAAGGTGGTTGAGAATCTCGGGCCGGGGATCGGGCGGATTTACAACGTGGGGACGGGCTCGGGCTCGACGGTGCTGCAGGTGCTCAAGGCTTGTGAGAAGGCGGTGGGGCGGCCCATTCCGCATGAGATCGTAGGACGCCGGCCGGGCGATCCGCCGGTGCTGGTGGCGACCTCGGATCGGTTGCGAAAGGAGCTGGGCTGGTCGCCGCGGTATCCGGACATTCAGCAGATTGTGGACACGGCGTGGCGCTGGCACCGCGAAAATCCAAATGGTTACGCGGATCGCCAACCCGTCGCGGCAACACGATGAAGCAAGAGGCGGCGAGCATTTCGGCGGGACACGCCGCGGAAGCGGCGCGTTCGACGGTGTCGGCACATCATCGCCGATTCGGAGATGATGCGCGGTGCGACGGCGTGGTGTGGTTCGGGAATGTCGATTGGTGGTATCACAACCGCGGGCACTCCTCGACACGGATGGCGACGCGATTGGCGAAGATGACGCCGACGGTTTTCGTGAACTCGATCGGCATGCGGATGCCGGTGCCGGGCAAGACGGAGATCGCCTGGACGCGGTATGTGCGCAAGCTCAAGAGCATGATGAAGGGACTGCGGCGTGACGCGGCGACCGGGATGTATGTCTACAGCCCGCTGTTCGTGCCGAAGTATTCGCCGCGGTGGATCGAGTTCAACGGCTGGTTTCTGGCGATGCAGGTGCGGATGGTGCGCTGGTGGTTGGGCATGCGGCGGGCTTCGTGCTGCTGCTCGCTGCCAACGATGGTGGGGGCGATTGAGAGGCTGCCCTGGGTTAATGTGGTGTTTGAGCGCTGCGACGATTTCACAGCGCTGCCGGAGGCGGATGCGAGGATCATCGCGGGGCTTGAGCGGCGACTGCTGGATTGCAGCGACCATGTGGCGTATGTGAGCGAGGCACTGCTGAAGCGGGAGAGGAACAGCACGGCGGATGCGCAGTACTTGGGGCATGGTGTGGACTACGAGGCTTTCGCAACGGCGAGGCCGGTCGGCGGGGCGGATGCGGCGGCGGCACCCGAAGTAATGCGGGGATTGCCGCGGCCGATTGTCGGGTTCTTCGGGGCGATGGACGAGTACCGGATGGACGTCGATTTGATGGTGCGGATCGCGCGGCACATCCCCGGTGGAACCCTGCTGCTGATCGGGCCGGCGCAGATGGATTTGTCACGGGTGCTGGCGGAGCCGAATGTCAGGCACATCGGGCAGGTTCCGCCACAGGATCTGGCGCGGAATGCGGCGCATTTCGATGTCGGTGTGATCCCATTTCTGCGAAACGAATTCAACGAGCTGTCGAATCCGGTGAAGCTCAAGGAATACATGGCGCTGGGCTTCCCGGTGGCTGCGACGCGGCTTTCGGCGTTTGCCCCCTATGATCAATTGATTCACTTGGCTGACACGCACGAACAGTTCATCGCGGGGCTCGACGCGGCGCTGGCGGAAAAGGATGTCACGCTTGCGGAGCGGCGTCGGGCGGCGGTGGCGGGGGACAGCTGGGACAAGATCGCGGCACGGATGGCGGGGATGCTGGGCGTGGAGCGTGGGGGCGCATGACGACGGCGAACACGAATTCGGCAATTGCGGCTACGTCGGCGATACAGGTGACGCCGGTGATCAGCCTGCATGGGCTGATGATCGCGAATGTGACGGAGCGGCAGTGCGTCGCGCACGTCATCGGCGAGGCGTCGGCGGGGCGGGGCGGCTGGGTGGTGACGCCGAATCTGGACATCGTGCGGCAGTGCGTGGACGACGCGAGCCTCGGCGCGATGGTGGGGCAGGCGGACATGCTCGTTGCGGATGGAATGCCACTGATCTGGGCGAGCCGATTGCAGAGGACGCCGCTGCCGGAGCGGGTCTGTGGGTCGAATCTGATCTGGAGCTTATCGGAGGCCGCGGCGGGAGCGGGGCTGTCGATCTTCCTGTTGGGTGGTGCGGATGATACGGCGGAACAGACGGGGCGGATTCTGACGGAGCGTTATCCGAACCTTCGGATCGCGGGCACGTATTATCCACCATACGGCTTCGAGAAAGATAATTCGGAGCTTTTACGGATGTCGGAGGCGATCGAAAGGGCAGCCCCTGCTATTATATTTGTCGCGCTGGGGTTCCCCAAAGGCGAGCGGCTTATCGATCATCTGCGTCGTCACAGGCCGGGTGCCTGGTGGATCGGCGTGGGAATCAGCTTCAGTTTTGTTTGCGGGCAGGTCAGCCGGGCGCCTAAATGGATGCAGAGCACGGGTTTGGAGTGGTTGCACCGTCTCTGGAAAGAACCGCGGAGGCTCATTCGGCGCTATCTAATCGACGATATACCCTTTGCATTCCGTTTGCTTGGAAGGGCTTGCATGCGGGGCCTGCGGCGGAGTGCGGGTGATGGAAACTGAGGCCGGACTTGGCTTGAGAATCGTGACGGACGAGGGTGCCCACTAATGGACGGGCGAAAGCGGAAGTGTCGCGACCCAGGGATCGAGGCCGAATATGGCGAGCACTGGCAATCCCTTGATCGACACCCCGCTCGGGGCCCGTGGTGACGTTCTGGATAGGAACCAGTCGGTGCTAAACCGCATCAAGGGTGTCATCCTGCTCAGCGGATCGGTTCGTGCCAGCAAGCTGGCGGCGGCCATAGGTCGTTCGCTGCTCGAATTGCCCATTGATGCGGAGCACACGATTCTCAGCAGCTGGCACGCACAGGCATCAGACCTTGGAGCGCGGCTTGGCCGCTCAGAGATGCCTGTCCGCGTCATCGTTGATCACGCCTCGCGCATGCCCACCGCACCGTCGCTCAATGGCAACGTCGTGTTCAGCATCGAGCGTGATCCGAAGGAACTCAGAGGCACGGGCGGCGTGCTCCGTGACCTGGCGATGAACTATGCACCGGACGATCTGCTGCTGGTCATTAACGGCTCTCAACTGCTTCTTGAATCGCTGACGAACCTGACGGAAGAGATGAGCCTGTCACACAGCGACGTGAGCGTCGTGGCGCACAGCGACGGCACGCCCAGCGGCATCCTGCTGGTCCGCTGCGGCGTCCTGGATCGCATCTCCGCCGCGGGCTTTGTGGATATGAAGGAACAGGCACTGCCTGAGATCGCCAAACACCACGATGTGGCCGTGCTCGAGCGGCATCAGCCAAGCGGGCTGCCGATCCGCATGCTCAGCGATTACATCCACGCGCTGCGACTGCACCACTTCCGTCTGGCCAATCAGCCGATTGTCAACGACCCTTGGGCTGAGAACCTGCGGTCGACGTTCGGCGTTGTTGAGAGTGGAGCCACGGTCCACGCTACAGCACGCATCCACGATTCGGTCGTTTTGGCCGGTGCGACGGTCGATGCGGGCGCGATCCTGGTCCGCAGCCTCGTATGCCCCGGCGCACGCGTGCGGCGTGACCAGCGCATCGTCGATCGGATCGTCAGCAAGACACAGGGCGGACGCACCGCGGAGGCCCGGTCATGATCAGCGATGGAATGTTGCTGTTTCTGATCTGCCTCGCTGCGTTCATCGCGCAGTTTGTCGGCATGGTTTATCTGGTGCGCACGCGCAGCGCGGTGCGCAACGGCTGGACGATCTGGCATGTGTTGGGCGGCGAAACGCTGGCAATGCTGGCGTTGCTGGTGACGTGGGATTCTTGGACCGATATCGCCAACGTGGCGCTGACCGATCCTGAAGCAAGCCACATCTTCCTGGTGCCTTTCATTTTCAGCTGGCTGGTCTGGGTCCGGCGAGAACGACTGCGGCAGGTCATCCCCCAGGGCACGAGCATCGGTCCGATCCTAGTGCTCATCGGCTGGGTTCTCATGTCGTACGGCTACAACCCCGCGGGGTCGATCTTCACCCCGATCGTCACGCCGCTCATGTGGGCGCTCTTCAGCGTCCTGCGGGCGCTGCTGTGGCTGCTGACGCTCGGCCGTGTCTCGGTGGACTTCTATTCCTATCTCGACCGGTCGGTGCAGACGTTTGTCCACGGCGGGACGGTGCTGATTCTGGTCGGTGCTGTTCTGACCTTCGCGGGCCAAGGGTTGCTGCGACGCTTCATGCCGGCGTTCGTCGTCCTGGTGTTCCTCATCCCTTCGCCCCAATTTGTCCGCCAATCGATCGCGATCCCGCTCGAAGGGCTGCAGGCCTGGATGACCCAACAGGTGCTGGACATCGTCGGCGTGAAGGTCGATCGAACGGGCAACCTGATGTACATCAACCTGGTACCCGTCGCCGTCGCCGAGGCATGCAACGGGCTCCGCATGGTCTTCACGCTCGTGCTGGTCTGTTTCGCTTTCGCATTCGGCACGCCGCTGCGGGGCTATGTCCGCGCCATCATCATCATCGCCAGCCCCGTGGCGGCATTGCTGTGCAACATCATCCGGATGGTTCCCACGGTCTGGCTCTACGGGCACAGCAAGGGAACGTGGTTTGGATATTTCTCCGGCAAGGACGTCGCGGACGGTTTTCATACCGGCGCGGGATGGGTGATGCTGATCATCGCGTTCCTCCTGCTGATGGGGATCATCCGTCTGCTACGCTGGGCCATGATTCCCGTGACCCGATACACACTCGCTTACGATTGAGGAACACTGTGCCACGCTTCTCGCGACCCAATCTGATGGCCCCGGTGATCGGCATACTGCTGCTGCTGGGCATCGGTGCCGAGGCATTGACCCGCCCACGTCCCGCCGAGGCTGAGCCATACCACTTGGCTGTCCGTAACGCCGCCGCCGAGCTGCCGATGACTTTCGGCGGCTGGAGCGGCTCGGATCAACCGGTCACCGAAGACGCCAAGACGCTTCTCAAGCCCAACGTCATTTACAGCCGGCGCTTCGAAAACGGCGTGAGCAAACTGCCCATTGAAGTCATGATCGTTCATTGCAAGGACACCCGCCAGATCGACGGCCACTACCCGCCGGTCTGCTACCCGGCGCACGGCTGGGTGATCAAGAGCACGGTCCCCGGCAACGCGGACATCGACGGTGTGCACATCGAAGAGACGGCATACGAATTCACCCTGCATAAACCCGACGCCACCGAGTACATGCTCGTCGACAACTTCATCGTCACACCCAGCGGCCGCGTGGTGCGCGACATGAACGTGGTGCGCAGGCAATCGGCCGATTACCTGACCCGACACCAGGGCGCCGCCAGCGTACAGATCGTTTTTCACGACCCCAATCTCACCGAGTCCGAACGCCGCGAAATCTTCAATACGATGGTTCAAGCGCACATGCCGCTCATCAAGACGATTCTTGCGGGCGTGACACAGGTTGCAGGAGCGCAACGATGAACGTTGAAAATCCCCTTGTCCCCGTCACCGCCAAGCCCGACATGCCGGACCTGCTGATGCAGCAGGATATGGGTGTCGAGGAGCCGCCGCCGCCGTTGCGCAAGATCATGCTTGCGATGCGCGGTCGCTGGCGCATGGCGACCATCCTGGCGGTAATCCTGGGCGTGACATTCGGCGCCGTGGGTTATCTCGTCCTGACGAAGCCTCTCTACCGAAGCACCGGGATCATCCGCGTCGATCCGAATCTTGATCGCCTCATTTTCAACACCGAAAATCAGGCCCTCAAGAGTTACGACAGCTTCGTCGGATCGCAGGTGGCTCTGATCAGCGCGCCGCGCATTGTTGAACTGGCCCTGGCACATGAGTCGTGGACCAGCCTTAACCGCCCCAATTCCGCCGCCGAAGCGGCCAAATTCTACAAGGCGCTCACGGTCGACCATCCGCGCAACACCGAACTGATCTATGTCTACTTCCAGGACACCGACCGCACCGCTGCACAGGCGGGTGCCAAGGCCGTCGTCGATTCCTATTTCGCGGTGTACGTCGAGGGCGAGCTCAAGAAGGCCTCGGAAAAGATCGAGATGATCCAGAGCCGTGTCAGCAAGCTCCGTGAGGACCAGAAGCGGCTCCGTGACAACAGGACGGCGATCACCAATGAGGCGGGAGTTGACGACCTCAAGACGCGGCAGATCCAGCTTCAGGAGGAGCTCCGTTCCTATGAAAGCCGTCTCAATGAACTGCTGATCATGATCCAGTTGATGCCCGCGTCTCCCGCTGATGATCCGGCGAAGGCCCCCGCGGGCGCCGCCCCCGGCGCCCCCAATCCGGCCGGCGCCGCGCCGGACAAGGCGGCCGCCGCTCCGCCCGTCAAGCCCGAGATGGAACTGACGCCCGAAAACATCGCGGCATTCGATCCGAAGATGCGCGACTACCTTACGCAGAGGGAGAACATCGAGAGGGAGATCAGTCAGCAGTCCTTGACGTTGGGCCCCGATCACCGGAACGTGCAATATGCCAAAAAGCTGCTGGCGACGATCGATCGACAAATCGAATTGCGCGTTCAGACGGTCCGGGACCAGATCAGTAAGGGCCAGATCCAGATGACCCCGCCCTCCGGTACCAACGGCGTAGGCCAGCTCACGGCTAAAGACCTCAAGGCTCGTTATCTCGCCACGCAGGCCATGTATGAAGAGACCAATCGCAAGCTCCGCGAAATCAACGCCAAGCAGCAGCAGTATCAGGCGATCGTAGATCAGGAAGATACGGTCGTGGAAAACCTGAAGGCCACCATCAAACGCCTCGACGAGGTGACGACCGAACCGCAAACCGCAAGTCGCGTCAAGGTGCTCAGTCCCAGCGATGTCCCGCTCGAACCCATCAAGGACAGCCGGAAGGTGCTGGCGATGGCCGGCGCCGTCGGCGGCATCCTGCTCGGCTTCGCATTCATGCTGCTCGTTGGCCTCTCGGATCGACGCATCCGCAACGTCGATGAAGCCGAGGATTCGTTCAACGACGTGCAGATGCTCGGCGTGCTGCCGACGCTCCCCGAAGACCTCTCGGCGCCTGACCAAGCCGCCATCGCCGCCCACTGCGTGCACCAGATTCGCACGCTCCTGCAGATCAGCTCTGATTCGCAGGGCCGCCGCGTCTTCGCAACCACCAGCGCCCTCCGCGGCGACGGCAAGACCAGCCTCTCCCTCGCGCTGGGCCTCTCCTTCGCAACCTCCGAAGCCAAGACGCTGCTCATCGACTGTGACCTGGCCGGTTCGGGCCTGACGCGCCGCGTCGATGCGATCATCCGCCGCAAGGTCGGCGAGATTCTCCAGCGCAAGCAGCTCGTCACCGCCCAGCAGGTGGATCACGCCCTGCAGCTCTCACAGGAATCCGGGCGCCGCCTTGGTGAGACGCTGATCGAACTCGGTTACGTCGATCAGGCCGCGCTCGAAGAGGCGCTGAGCCTGCAGGAGCACACCCCCGTGGGCCTGCTCGATGCTCTGGCCGGCGAGCCGCTGGAGCATTGCGTCGCGCCGTCGGGCGTCGAGAACCTCTGGATCCTGGGCGTGGGCGCCGCCGACGGCAACCATGTCGCCCGCATGTCGCCGATGGCACTCCGCCGCGTCCTCGACGAATGCCGCCGCGAGTTCGACATCGTTGTCATCGACACCGGCCCGATCCCCGGCAGTCTTGAGGCCTCGCACGTCGCCGCCGAGGCCGATGGCGTGCTGCTGGTCGTCTCGCGAAACGAGGAGCGAGGCCAAGTCGAGAAGGCGCTCGAACATCTGCTGGCGATCGGCGCGCCCGTCTCGGGCATCGTCTTCAACCGCGCCGACGGTCGCGATGTCCAGGCGCTGGCGTACAGCTCGATGGTCTCGCAGTGGCCGCACGACCGTCCGCCCAGCCCCCCGAACCCCACGAAGGAATCGGCACGCTTCGGGCCCGTCGCCCGCGCCGTCGCCTCGACCGTGCCGCCCAGCGCGTCGAGAACCAATCAATAACCATAGATGATCAGCCTCACCGACTCAGCGCAGCTGAATCTCGCGCCCGCGGCGCCGCCGTGTCCGACCCTCTGGGGCCTGGACCCGTCGCAGATTCACGACCGCTTCTGGGCGGCACGCGGCGTCCAGGTCGTCCGACTCGGACAGCCCTCGCAGATCGTCCGTCACGCCGAGCTCTTCCTGCTCACCGAGCCCCATTCGCTGACCATCTTCAAGATCGGATGGCTCGTCGATCACCTCAGCTGGCTCAAGCCCGACATGCTGCTCCTGCGGCTCCACGAGACCCGCGATCACGGCTACCGGGAGATGGTGATCACCGACAATCAGAATCGCTTTGTCCGTTTTAGCCGTCTTTACAGCAACTCCGAGGGACGCACGCTCCGGCTCGCGCTGACGGCGGACCGGCGCATTGCCGAGCTCTGGCAATCGGCTCCCGATCCGCGCGCCGGCTGGAGGCTGCTGCGTCGTCGCATCGCCCGCAATCGGCGCGCCGTCGTCTCGGTCGATGGTCAGGTTTACGATCGCACCATCCCCGAGGAAGTCATGCTGTGCATGCGCGACCTAACTCAGGTGTGGGAGACGCCCGACGCCACCGTCGAGCGCGCCCGCCACGCCGGAGCCGGCGTCTGGACGGATCGCGATTCCAAGCTCGACCCGGCGCTTCAATTCATCGGACCCGCCTGGGTCGGAGCCGGCCGCCAGTCAATTTCAGAAAAGAGCATCGTCGGGCCCGCAGTGCTCTGGGACGATCCGCTCAAGCGGCCGGCCATCAAGGATCTTCAGTGGCAGGAGATCGAGCCGTCGCCTGTCTTCACCGCCGCCCGCGTACAGTCCACGCCCAGCACCTCGTCGTTCTATCTGCTGACCAAGAGGCTCTTCGACATCGCGTTCTCGCTCATGGTCCTGATGCTGCTCCTGCCGGTCTACCCGATCGTCATGTTGGCGATCTGGCTCGAGGACGGCCGGCCCATCTTCTTCGCGCACCGCCGCGAGACGATCGGCGGCCGCGAATTCCCCTGCATCAAATTCCGATCGATGCGCAACAACTCCGAGGCCATCAAGGCCCAGCTCGTCGCCAAGAACAAGGCCGACGGCCCGCAGTTCTTCATCGATCCGGAAAACGACCCGCGCCTGACCTACACCGGCAAGCTGCTCCGCAAGCTCAACATCGACGAGCTGCCGCAGTTCATCAACGTGCTCATGGGCGACATGTCGATCGTCGGCCCGCGGCCCAGCCCGCGATCTGAAAACCAGTGCTGCCCGCCATGGCGCGAGGCGCGCCTCAGCGTCCGGCCCGGAATCACCGGCCTCTGGCAGATCATGCGAACCCGTCAGCAGGGCATGGATTTCCAGGAATGGATCAAGTACGACATTGAGTATGTCGAGAAGGCGAATTGGAAGTTGGACCTGTGGGTGGTTTGGAAAACGATCCTCCTGATCCTGAAGATGAGCGATTGAGCTTATGAGCATCCGTACAAAAACGAAGCGTCGCCTGCTGATCATCTTCGGTGTTGTTGTGGTGATCGTTGTCGCGGTGGCGGGAACCCTGCTGATCAAGAAGCAGCGCAACGAGCGCGATGCTAGAGCCAATCGCGTGCTCGGCCTCGAGGCCGCCAAAAAGGGCGAATTCGTCGAGGCCATCGACAAGCTCCGACAATACCTCAACGTCTATCCGAACGATGTCGAGGCTCTCTTTCAAATTGCTCTGGCACGCGAGAAGGTGGAAATGCCCGGCGGCGCGCACATCGGCGCCGCCGCCGAACGGCTCAAGCACCTGCTGGAAATCGAGCCCAACAACCGCCCCGCGCAGGAAGAACTGCTCAAGCTCTTCACGCAGATGGGCTACGGCAAGGAAGCCAGCGACCTCGCCGACCGCATCCTCGCCGACAACCCCAACCACCTTGAAGCCATCCGCGGCAAGGCCATCGCCCTGCTGCAGGTCCGACAGTTCGATCAGGCCGTCAAGATCGTCGACCGCGGCATCGCCATCGCGCCCAATGACTATGGCCTTCAGCGCCTCGCGCTCGAACTGCTCATCCGGCTCAACAAGCCCAGCGAAGTCATCTTGGCCCGGTTCGAGGAGCAGCTCAAGAAACACCCCGACGATCCGCGATTCCTCATGCTCATGGGCGTGACCACGCTGCGCATGCACGATGTGCCCAAATCCATCGAGTGGCTCAAGAAGGCCGCCGCCAGACCGCTGACCGATCCCCTCGACGTGCGCCAGTTGGCGCTGGCGATGGAAGAGACCGGGATGTTCAGCGAGTCCATCACGCTCCTCAGCGACAGCTCCAGCCGCCTCAAGGACCAGAATCTTCTCAACATGCTCATCCAGCGCCTCTGGCAGAGCAACCGGGACAAGGAATTGCTCGAAAGGCTCAAGGGCCTCGACGCCAATTCCCGCGAAGCCAGCAGCGATGTGCTTGCGTACAAGGCGATGTCGCTGTTCCGCATCGAGCAACGTGACCAGATGGGGCCGCTGATCGACGCCCTGGCCGCTCGGAACTACGACAACCGCGCCCGCGCCTGGAACGCGTTCATCCGCGGCGTGATCATGGGCGAGGTCAAGGAGCCGCTGGCCGTCGTCGAGGTCTGCCGCAAGGCCCTGACCGCCGCGCCAGACAACGCCTGCATCCACTATTTCTTGGGCGAGGCATACTCGCAGCTCGGCGAGAACGAGCCGGCAATCGATCAGTGGAAGGAAGCGATCAAATACGCCAATAGCTGGTCCATGCCGTTCATCCGTATCTCGCAGACTTTCGCCAGCAGCAACCGCGGATTCGCGGCGCTTCAACTGGCCGAGGCCGCCTTCCAGCGTTCGCCGGGCATCACCGCCGCGATCGCTCGCGCCACCGCCGCCGCCCAGGTGCCGTCGATCGTCAGGCAGGAGGATCTGCTTCGCGCGATCACCGACATCCAGAAGGCGGTCGTCAGCGAACCGAGCACTCTCTCGATCTACGCCGACCTGCTGGGGTTGCGTGGCCAGAAGAAGGAGGCGACGGCAGCGATCCAGGGCGCGCTGGCCGTGGTGCCCGCGAAGGCGGCGCCCGAGCAAGTGCTGATCCGCCTCGCGATGGTCAGCCGCCGCCATGAACTGGGTCTCGAGTCGCAGTGCCTGGACTTCTCCGAGAAAGTGCATGGATTGACCGCGACACTCGCGCTGACACGTGCCCTCCAACTCGTCGCCGATGACAAGTCCGCGGCGGCGCTGGATTACATGCAGAAGGCCATCGAATCCAAGAAGGGGCAGAACGACCTGGAATGGAAGATCGGCTGGGCCAAGCTGCTGGATGTGACCGACGACCCGCGGGCCAAGGGCGTGTGGGTGTCTCTGGCCGAAAGCGAAGGAAAGAATCTCAACGTCCAGCGTCTGGCGCTCGAGGCGCGTTCGGTGCAGCGCGACCGCGATTTTCTGGACCGTACGATCGATCGCGTCAAAGCCCTGAGCTTTGACGAGGGTCTCACGTGGCGACTGGCCCGGTCTCGCTGGCTGCTGGGCAGCGACAAGCCCGAACGTGACGTGCCCAAGGCGATCGTGATGCTCACCGAGATCGTCCGATCCTCGCCGGACCTTCTGGATCCGCGGCTGGTTCTTGCCGCCGCCCAGGAGCGCAACGACAACCCCAGCGCCGCCGCGGAGCAGCTGGCCGAGGCTTCCCGCATCCAGCCCGAGAATCCGGCGATCGCCGTGGAACTGGCACGCATCCGCCTGTTGGTCGGCAACGTCGAGACCGCTCGTGAAGCGCTCAAGCCCGTGATGCGGATGCAGGTGATCCCCGAGGCTCTCCGGCCCACAGTCGCAAGCATCCTCGCGCAGACCGGCGAGATGGATCGCGCGATCGCGATGCTCGAGCAGACCCACGAGCCGTCGATGATGCTCGCCGAGCTTTACACCCGCCGCAACGACACGAAGAAGGCCGAAGGCGTTTACCAGGAGCTGGTCGCCAAGCCCGATGCCAGCGCCATTGCGATCCGCACCTATGCATTCTTCCTGGCCAACCTCGGCCGTAACGACGAGGCGTTGACGACGCTCGGCAAGCTCCAGAACGTCAGTCTCGAGCCCGGCGTGCTGGAGACCATCCGCGGCGACTACGACCGGCGTTTCATCGGGCCCGAATCGGCCATCTCGCAGTACCGCGCCGCCCTCAAGCTCGCCAAGGACAATCGCAACGTCTGGCGCACACTGATCGGCTACTACTTCGAGCTCAATCGGATCCCCGAGGCGTTCCAGGCGATCGCCGAAGCCAAGACCGTGATGAATGACGACCCGGCCGTCAACCTCATCGCCCGGGAATCGGACCTGTTTCACAAGGTGGCCGCGGCCGACCATCTGAGGCCGATGATCCAGACGGTGCTGCGCGATCGTGAGAACCGCGACACCGCCGTCGAGGTGCTTCGCCTGATGATCGACGCCGAGGCTAAAAAGGAGGCCGCTGGTTCGACACTCATCAAACTCCGTCAGCTGGCCGACCGCAACGTGCGTTTCATGTCGGTCCAGAACATCGTGATTGATCTTGCGTTTGCCGTCAGGCAGTTCGATGTCGCCGCCGACGTCAGCACCCGCGCGATGAGCACGTTCCGTCAGGATCCCGAGCCGGCCGAAAGGCTGACGAAGGTATTCGCCGCGCAGGGCAAATACGCCGAAGCGCTGGGCGTTGCGGAACAATGGCGTATGCGGGCCGTCAATTACCCGATGCCCGCGGACGTCTATACCGCGGAGCTCAAGCTGGCTGTCGCGGCGAGCACCGTCCCGCCCTCGACCGCCGATGCCAATGCAGCCCTAGCCCGCATTGAGCCCTATCGCAGCGGCGCAATGTCGGCGCCCGAAAAGTATCCCGAGGTCGTCTCGATCTACACGCGCGGTTTGGTGTTGACCGGACAGGTTGAACAGGCCGCGAAGATCCTCAAGCCACTGATTCCACTGACCCCCAATTGGCGGAGCCAGTGGCTCACGATCGCGATGCGTTACATCCGCGACAAGGAAACCGCCGTGGCTTGGATGGACCGCGTCGAGGCCGTCACTCCGCCCGCATCCACCGTTGAACTCGCCTACATCGGCAACGACTTGCACCTGCTTGGCAAACGCTTCAACGATGCCGCCCTGCGGGAGCGCGGCCGCGACCTGCTTCGAAAGCTCGCCATGATGCCGGGCATCGATCCGGAGATCATGGTCGCCTACGGGCAGGTCGCCTATCAGGAGGGCGATGCGGTCACCGCGATGGTCATGTACCGGCAGGCCCTGCGCCTCAAGCCGGCGCATCCGATCGCGATGAACAACCTTGCGGTGCTCATGAACGACCGCGGCGAGGATCCGACCGAGACCGAGAACCTCATCCGCAAGGCGCTGGAATTGCAGCCGGATGTGGCGACGTATCAGGACACGCTTGCGCAGGTGCTCATGAAGCGCCACCGTTACGACGAGGCGATCGCGACGCTCAAGCGTGCCGTGGAGCTTGAGCCGCGTGTCGTTGACTGGAAGCTGAATCTCGCCGAGGCGCAGGCCATCGGAGGCAAACCGCTTGACGCGGAGCGATCATTGCAATCGGTCGAGGCGATGTTCAGCGACCCGAGTTCCATTCCCAAGGCCGTCCGCGACCGCGTCACGAAGATCCGCGGGATCATCAGCCAGAAACCCGCTCCGAAGGCAAGCGAGAAACAGGCTGCGGCGCCCTGAACCGCCCGGCGCAGCACATCACTTTCAACCCCCGAATCGCAGAGGAGCAGACCGTGGAGATAGTTCCGACCGCCATCCCCGACGTCAAGATCGTGACGCCCAAGAAATTCGGCGATCATCGCGGCTTCTTCTCCGAGACGTTCAACAATAAGGCGATGATCGACGCCGGCATCAACCTGAATTTCGTGCAGGACAACCACTCGCTCTCGGTCGAGAAGGGCGTGATGCGTGGCCTGCATTACCAGTTGCCGCCCTACACGCAGGACAAACTCGTCCGGGTCGTGCGCGGCTCCGTGTACGATGTCGCCGTCGACATACGCCGATCCTCGCCGACCTTCGGCAAACACGTCGGCGCCATCCTCAGCGCCGAAAACTGGAAGCAGATCTTCGTGCCCAAGGGCTTCGCGCACGGCTTCATCACGCTCGAACCCAACACCGAAGTCGTTTATAAAGTCACCGACTATTACGCCCCCAAACACGATCGCGGCATCCTCTGGAACGATCCGGCTCTGGGCATCGACTGGCCCATCAAGGACGCGATCCTCTCCGACAAGGACACCCGGCAGCCGCTCTTTGCCGCCGCGACCGAACTGTTTGACTGAAACAGCCGAGCGAAACGACCGATTAAAGCAACCCACCCCTTTGCAGTTTGGAGATCGACGGAATGGAACGAGTACTGGTCACCGGCGGCGGCGGATACATCGGAACGAGCCTGGTCCCCATGCTTCTCGATAAGGGTTACGCGGTCCGCGCCGTGGACCGCTTCTTCTTCGGCCAGGACTTGATGCCGCAGAATCCCCAGCTTGAGCTCATTCAGGAAGACACGCGCAAACTGAATCCGAAGCTGCTCGAGGGCGTCGATCACGTCATCGATCTCGTCGCGGTCTCCAATGACCCCAGCGGCGAGCTCTTCCAGCAGGCGACCTGGCAGATCAATCACGAGTCGCGCGTCCGCACCGCCACGCTGGCCAAGAAGGCCGGCGTGAAGCGCTACGTCCTGCCGTCGTCGTGCAGCATCTACGGGTTTCAGGACCCGGGCGTCGTCTGCGGCGAGGATCACTCGATCAATCCGCTGACGACCTACGCCAAGGCCAACCGCGCCGCCGAAGAGGGCTGCGGGGCATTGGCGAGCAAGGACTTCACCGTCATCCTGCTTCGTCAGGCGACGGTGTTCGGCTACTCGCCGCGCATGCGGTTCGATCTCGCGATCAACGGCATGACCTACGGCGCGTACAAGACCGGCAAGCTCCCGCTGCTCCGCGACGGCACGCAGTGGCGCCCGATGGTGCACGTGAAAGACACCGCCGCCGCCCAGATCTTCCTGCTCCAGTACAAGGACGCTGCGAAGATCAACGGCCAGATCTTCAACATCGGCTCCGCGGAGAACACGTACCAGCTCAAGCCGCTCGCCGAGATCGTGCGCGACGCCGTGCAGACCACCGGCAAGAAGGTCGATGTCGAGTGGTACGGCGACCCCGACCACCGCTCTTACAACGTCTCCTTCAACAAAATCGAGTCGCTGGGCTGGAAGGCCAAGCACGGCGCGACCGAGGCGGTGCTCGAAATCTGCAAGCACCTGCAGTCCGGCGACCTCGACAAGACGCCCAAGACCATCACGCTCCAGTGGTACCAGGAACTATCCAAGTGGAAGAAGATCATCCACGAGGTCGAGATGTACGGCGGGATCCTGGACATTTGAATCCGGGCCGGCGGTCGCGATGCTTTGACAGTGATATCACGGTGTCGCGGTTTTGGATCGCCCCGTCGTCAGGCATTGACGACGGGTTCAACGATCGGCGGTCATCTCGCGCACATAGAGCATGTGATCGTTTTCCTCCCACACGCAGCGGAAACCGGCGGAGGCAAATCGATCCCTCACCGCTTGCGACTTCTCCGGGCCGATGATGTAGGGGTGCAATTCGATCATCACCTTGCTGGCGGTATGGAAGTCAATCACACCGGTCAGATCATACTCGGCGCCTTCGATATCGATCACCAGAAACGTGGGTTTGATTTCCCGAACCCGGTCGTTGAGATTGATTTTCGGGACCACAATCCGCCTCGCCTGTTTGCTTCGCTGGATGACCGAGGTGGACCACAAGCTTGGCTCCAGGAACAGTTCGGCTTCGCCGGCCTCTTTCGACAGGATGCCGATCTGGAGCGTCGGCGACATGCCGTTCAAGGCGAACGTTTCCCGGATATGAGCTTCGTTCTCGGGGTTGGCCTCGAATGTGAACACGTTCCTATCGCCGACGATCTTGGCGCAAAACAGGGTGATGAAACCCAAGCCGGTTCCAATCTCCATCACCCGATCGCCCGGGACCATATGCATCCGGATCGGTTTCAGCTCGCCACCCTCATAGGAACCGGATTTCAGCGAATCGATCATCTCGGGGCTCATGTGAGGTCCGAGCTTGATTTTGACGCCATGGTGATTGATGATTTCGGAGGGTCGGATGCTTCGGCAGGCAAACAAGACCGTTGTTCGGATTTTCCGTAATGCGTTGCGCAACGGTTTTGGCATCAGGTTCAGGGTTTGATCACGCAGCTTGCTCAAGGGGAGCTCCAGATAACGGTTCGATGATCTCGGATGGTCAAAATCAGCGTTTCGCTTCGGTCGAGGCGAGGCGGGGCGGAAGCGGCTCATATCCCCATTTCGGAGCTATTGGTGAATATTCTAACAATCGGCGCGAATGGTCAACTTGGGACAGATCTGGCAAAGGAGGCGGGCACCCACCCGGATTTTCAGTATTCGGGATTGGATCGGTTGGAGATGGATGTCTCGGACATCGCGATGATCCAAAAGGTGCTTGAAGGGCGTCAATTCGATGTGCTGATCAACTGCACCAGCTATCACAAGACCGACGAGGTCGAATCCAACGCCGACAAGGCGTTCAAGATCAACGCCTTCGCAGTCCGCGCGATGGCCGAGGCGTGCGCCAGGAAGAAGGCGCGATTTCTGCACATCTCGACGGATTACGTTTTCAGCGGCGAGAGCGCGCGGCCCTATTACGAGGCCGACGCCCCGTGTCCGCTGAACGTCTACGGCTCCTCGAAGCTCATGGGTGAAGGGCTCGCACGACTGGCGTGCAGCGACACGCTGATCTTCCGCGTCGCCTCGCTCTTCGGTGTCGCCGGCGCCAGCGGCAAGGGCGGCAACTTCGTCGAGACGATGATCCGCGTCGGCAAGGAAAAGGGCCAGCTACGCGTCATCAGCGACCAGGTCATGTCGCCGACCGGTTCGGCGGACGTCGCGCAGGCGATCTTCAAATCGCTGGCCAAGCGCATCCCCGCCGGCACGTATCACGCCGTCAACAGCGGGCAGGCGTCGTGGCATGAATTTGCCGGCAAGATCATCGAGCTTGCCGGGGTCAGCGCAAAGGTTGATCCCATTCCGGCGACCGCGTATCCGCTGCCGGCTCGCCGCCCGGCGTTCAGCGTGCTCGATAACACCAGACTTTCAACGCTCATCGGCCCAATTCCCGCGTGGCCCGATGCGCTTCGTCGTTACATGATTGCCAAGGGGCACATCCCGGCCGCGGTATAACCTACGTCAATTGACAATTCCGGCCCGGAATCCCGGTGCGTTTTACGCGCCGGGGTTACGGGCCGATTCTTTGCGCTTCACCTCGTCAAGACTTTCACGAAATTTCCGGAGGGATTGTGCGGACCTGAGGTCGAAATAGAAACTGGTGTCTGTAAGTCGGCCCGTAGGACCCACCCTGTTCAGCGCACGAATGAGGGGTGTGACATTTGATTCGCTGTACGGATGGTAGAGGGCTCCGACTCCCACCACCACGACCTTGCCGGTCACGAATTCCGGATCGACATTATCCGAGGCGGTGACCGTGTCGCTGGCGACCGCGAAATGAGGGTCGCTGAGCGCAATAAAAACTGTCGGTGACAGGCCGAGCCGATCCGCGGCGCGTTTGGCTTCGTACAGGCCCTGCCCCATGTCGTAATTCGCCGAGGCATAAAGGTAGCCGCGTGCGTCGCCGCCCCACAGCGGGCTGGTGTGAGTCAGCATCTGAGGCCAGCTGCGCAGGCTGATCAACACGGCCCCCGTGATCACGATGGCCGCGGCGGCCAGACGCGATTTTTGATATGCGACAGCCCAATCCCACGCCGCTGCGAGCCCGATACCCGCCAGCATCGCCAGGTATGCATAGAGCAGCAGAAAATGGCGCACCCCGATTTTCATCTGGATCCAGCAGCTTACAAGCAAAAGAGCGATGCAAATCCAGGCGACGCGGCTCTTCCACGCCTGCCTCATCCCCATCCCGATCAAGGCGCCAGCCAGCATCAGCAGATGGGTCTTCATCGCAAAAAGGTAGGGATAAAAATACCATGGGGCGAAGTTGCCGCTATGACCGAGAAACGTGATTGGTTGTCCTGTGTTCATGTGTGCCTGGCCACGCAGGATGGTGACCAGAGTCTTGGGGATTTGGATCTGCAGAAGAAAGTTGCGCCATTGGGTTGCTTTCTCGGCGGGAATATGGAGCTTCGCTAGCAACGCGGTCAATTGCGTTCCCGGGCTGTCGGGATGCAAGAGGGGGCCTGTGATAAAGCAGTTCAAGATCCAGCTGATCATGAAGCCGACGATCAGCACGGGCATCAATTCTTTGAAGATGAAATGACCGGCTTGTCGCCCCGCGTTGCGCCAGAGTGGCGGCCGCAGCGACTGTCGGACCTCGAGGGCTTTCAACAGGGCCATCGCCGGCAGCGCCAGCGCGAGGATTGCGATCTTCCAGCCCAACGCGACCCCAAACCATGTGGCGACGATCATCAGATTCCGCCGTCCCGGCTGTTTCAGATATTCACCGAAACTCCAGAGGAACATCAGACCCAGTGGCACCATCGCTGAATCGTGGGTGGCGAGCATCGCATGCGCCGCGAGGTTGGGCTCGATGGCCGCGATGAACACCGCAATCGCCGCGGCGCGGTCATCGAACAATCGACGCGCGACAAACCAGATCGCCCAGAGGCCGCCGACGCCGCCGAGCAGGAGATTGGTCCATCGCGCAAGCATGAGGACCGTGAATTGAGTGTCGGGTTCGAAATATTTGTACATCTCCAGAGTGGATATGCCGGCCCCCGGGTAACCGCCATGAAAGATCTTGAGATAAATGGCGCCCGGCAACCCATGCACGATGCAGGGCATCGACTGGGAATCGACATTGATCATGGACGGCGGCATTTGATGCGTGTACCAGAAGCCAACGCCCTCCTGCACGTATCGCCATTCATCCGTCGTCACGCTCAGACGAGGCATGGCGCTGCCCGCATAAAGCAGAAAAATCAGGGTGGCCGCGATCGGGGGCAAAACAGCTCTTCCGTAATGCCAGGCAGGAATGCGCATGATGGCAACAGAATAACATGCAATGCGGGTTCTCGGGTGGTGGCGCCCGCTGCAGGTGATCGTGAAACACTCTGGCGGCTTCGATGGCAATGCCAACCGCTTCAAAGCTTGATTCGCGCGTGATGTTCAGCCCTTGTCGCCGGCAAACAGCGGCGGGGCGGCGGCGGCGAGGTCGATGTGATTCGCGCCGCCCTCGGCGACGAAACGCGTCGCGCGATAGAGGCTCTCGAACGTTCCCGCGTCGGTCCACCAGCCATCGAGCACATCGCACGTCAGGTCGCCGCGCTTCAGGTAGTAGTTGTTGACATCCGTGATCTCCAGCTCGCCGCGGCCCGAGGGCTTGAGCGTCTGGCAGACCTTGAACACATCGTTGTCATAGAAATAAATCCCGGTCACCGCGAGATTGCTCGGCGGGTCCTTGGGCTTCTCGACGATGTCCAGCACGCGCTGCTGCGCATCGACCTTTACGACGCCGAAGCGCTGCGGGTCGGGCACCTCCTTGAGCAGGATCTTGGCGCCGGATCGCTGCGTGTAGAAATCGGCCGCGGCCTTGCGGATGTTGCCCTCGATGATGTTGTCCCCGAGGATCACGCAGATCTTCTCGCGGTCGGCAAACTCCTCGGCGAGCTTGAGCGCATCGGCGATGCCGCCCTCGCCCTCCTGGTAGGCGTACTCCAGGTGCCCGATGCCGATCTGCTTGCCGTTCTTGAGGAGCTTGAGGAAGTCGCCGGCGTGCTCGCCGCCGGTGACGATGAGGATGTCCTTGATCCCGGCGTTGAGCATCGCTTGGATCGGGTAATAAATCATCGGCTTGTCGTAGACCGGCAGCAGGTGCTTGTTGGTCACAAGGGTCAGCGGCCTGAGCCGCGAGCCAAGACCACCGGCGAGAATGACACCCTTCATCGATCGATCCTCCAGAGAATACGTCGCATCGAAAACATCGCCTCTTTGCAAGCCCGACTTGAACCGGGCCATGATATCCGCGGGCCGATCGACGATCCATGCGGTGATTCGTCTGCCGGGCTTATTTGCTTGACAGCCTTGCCAACCGATTCGGCTACTTCGCCCCGGGAGCGCGATGTGGTGCATCGGGCTTGGCAGCCTCGATGTGAATCTTGGCCGGGTCCGTCATGCCTGTGGCGAGGACCCGGAATCGGCCCACGCTGAGCATCTGGTCGAGCTTGAGGGTGAGGACGGATCCGCCGGGGTTTTGGATGGCCGGCGAGAGTTTGAATGACGCAACGCGGGTTTCGCCGGGGCGGCTTTGCACGCCCCAGAACGTTTCGGGCTTGAGGTCCACGGCTCGCTCGATGACGTTGGGAGCCGACGCGAAATCCGCCGTCGGATCGGTGAGTGCGATGGGCTTGAATGACGTGGGCGCATCGAGCGGAGCGGCGGCGAGATTGATCTCGCTGATCGCGAACCATCCGCTGGTGACGCGGCCCGGGCCGCCCTTCGGCAGGCTGGGGTCGTGCAGGAATTCGAGCTTGATTGCGGTGATCGTCGGCATATCGGCGCGGACCTGGAGTTCGTAGGTGTCCTTGCCGTTGGTGCCGTCGTGCACGAGGACCGAGCCGTCGGGCTGGGGCGTGATTCCGGCCTTGGCCGGTGAGGTGAAATTCGTGACCGGCAGGGGGACCCAAGCCATGCTTGATAGCGGGGGACGGAGCGCCGGGGGTGGCGTGATCGCCGCCGGAGTTGCATTGGTCGTTGCGCTGAGCATGAGGCGACCGGCGGGAATCTTCTGGTTGATCGTGATGACGATCGTCGTGGTCGGCGACGGTGCGATCGGGTTCTTGGTCTTGAGGACGAGGGTCACGTCCTTGCCGAGCGCCGGACCCGCCAACCAGGAGGTGGCGCCGTTGCTGTCGATGAGGTGACCCGCGGCGTTCCTGCCCTGCGTGGCGGTGGCTGTGGCGGAGGCAAATTCGATCTTCGTGGGCGCGCCGCCTGCGAGAATTGCCGCGTCGATCTCATTGATTGCCACGTTGCCGTCGCTGCCGAGTCCCGGGCCCCGCTTGGGCAGCGCATCGTCGGCCATCAGATCGATACGCAGCGCGGTGATGTTCTGCAGCGTCGTCTGTGCGGTGATGGTGTAAGTCTGATCGTGTGTGCCCACCGGTTCGCGCGTGAGGACCGAGCCGTCGGCCAGTTTCTCGAACTTCGTCGCCATCGACGGCAACACGGACGTGATGTCCATCACGTACCACTGCCCCTCATCGGCCAGGGCGAAGCGCGGCGCAGCGGCGGCGGGGAACGTCGAAGCAACGGGCGGCGGCGGCGGGGGGGGAGGCGGCGGCCCATTCGGCGTCGGCGTCACGACCTTCGGCGGCGCGACGGGCACAGCGGCCTTCACCGGCTCATCGCTGGGCAGCGCCCAAAGCTTGAACTTGCCCAGGAATTTCTGCTGCGACTCGTGCTTGATCGTGAACGTCAGCAGCGTCGGGACGGCCGCGACGTAGGGCGGATCGAGCGTGAACGTCGCGGTGTGATCCACGCCACCGGCCGACGCGGGGATGCCCCAGCCGGTGCCGGGGTTGTCGTCGAGCACGTTGGCCAGTTCCATTTTCGTCAGCTCGATGTCCGCGTCGGGCTTGGTCAGCGTCAGCTTCTGCTTCTGTGTCGGGGTGGCAGCGGGGGCAGCTTCGACAGTCAGGCTTGAGATGAAAAACGAGCCGCCGTCACGCCCGGGGCCGCCGCCGATGAAGCTCTTGTCCGCCAGCGCCTCCAGGCCGATTGCCTTGAGAATGTGTGGCTCGGTCTTGACCACGACGGTGTAAGTGTCGTCGGTATTGGGAAACCTGCCGGTCGCGACAATCGACTGATCGAGCTGCGGTTTTAGCGAGGAGCCGCCGGTGCTGGTGGGCTGGCCCACGATTTCAAGCTGTTTCCAACTTCGGTCCCTGACGAAAATGGTCGGCTCATTCACCACCGGCTGCACCACCTTCGGCGGCGGCGCGATCGGCGGCGCGATCGGATCGGTCGCGGTCGGTTTGAGCGGCGGCTGCGATGCGCCCGGAATCTGCGTCACGATCACCACCACCAGCCCGACCATCGCCAGCAGGATCCCGCCCGCCACGTACATCGGCGCGTGGCTCTTTTTCCGCTTGGGCAGCGGGCGCGTCGTCGATGGGCCTCGCGCGATCGCCGGGCCGTGGTCCACATCATCCTTCGCGCCGCGCAGCATCACCAGCAGATCGTCGTACGACTGGTACCGCGCATCGGGATCGATCGCCAGCATCCGCATGACGACCTCCGCCGTCTGCCGATGGATGTCCGGGCGGATCTCGCGCAGGTCGGCCGGCGGCTCCTTCATCCGGGCGCGGATCACATCCTTGACCGTCGCGCCGTCAAACGGCGGCTTCCCCGCCAGAATGTGATACAGCGTCGCGCCCAGGCTGAACATATCCGAGCGGAAATCCGGCTTCTTGCCGCGCACGATCTCCGGCGCGACGTAATACGGCGTGCCGATGTCCTCGCCCTCGTGATGCGCGAAGGCCGCCGTCCCGAAATCGATCAGCTTTGTCGTCCCCGTGCTGTCGAACAGCATGTTGCCGGGCTTCACGTCCAGGTGGATCATGTGCACCCGATGCGCCGCGCCCAGCCCCTCCGCCGCGTCGATCACGACTCGCAGCGCCTCGCTCTCGCTGATCGGTTCGGACTTGCCGATCATCAGCTTCTCGACGCTCCCGCCCTCCAGATGCTCCATCACAATGAACGGCTGATCGCGGTACTGGCCGATCTGATGCACCTGCACAATGTTCCGGTGATTGAGCCGCGCCATCGCCTGCGCCTCGCGCTTGCAGGCATCGACCAGTTCCCGGTCCGACATGCTGTCGCTGAGAATCTTCACCGCAACCTGACGGTGCAGCTTCACATCCAGCGCCCGGCACACCACGCCCGCCGCGCCGCGCCCCAAAATCCCCGTCAGAAGCAGATCCCCGAAACCCGCCGGAACGTGAACCTTCTCCCCGCACTTGGGGCAGACCACCGTTGACAGCGGCTTGTACTTCGCAGGCTCAAGCGCCGTGCCGCACGATCCGCAGTTCAACTCTTTGACCCGTTCGGCCTGAAGTTCCACGTCGGCGCCTTGCTGAAAGTTCCCTGCCACCCGCGCCGCCTCGCAGCGCTAAAACCATTGTATATCCCCTCACAAATACCGCCACACTTCCCCGTCTCCGCCCCCGTTTAGCGGCGGCCCAACGGGCCGCATTTCCCCCTCATCCCTTCACCAATCCCTCAATCAACCCCGCCTTCCCCTCCCCAACCCGCCGCGCCTTCAACCGCACATACGGCGGAATAAACCGGCTCCGATCCTCAAAGCTCCCCGCCTTTGCCACAGGGTCCGCGTGATACGGCTCGTGCAGATCCTCAATTACAAACCCCGCCCGGCACATCCATCCGACCAGCTGCTCCCAACGATGCAAAAACTCCTGCGCCCCCGGCTCCCGATGAAGACTCGGCCCCGAACACTCAGGCAGCGGCCCGCTCCGGTAATACGTCTCCGTGATCTCATACCCCCGCGGCGACCTTCGGATATCCGCTTGCAGGCTCACCGGCTGCTTGTGCTGCGAAACATAAAGCCCGCCGCCCCGCAGCACCCGCGCGACCTCGCTGTACACCTTCCCAATATCCGGCACGTAACACGTGCTCACCGGCTGAACCACGACATCAAATTCGCCATCGACCAGCACGCCCGACAGATCATCCATCGAAGCCTGCACCGTGCGCACGCCCACGCCGAACTCCGGCGCCATCTTCCGGTCGATCTCCAATTGCATCGCGCTGACATCGACGACCGTCACAATCCCGCCCGCCCGCGCATAAATAATCGCCTGCCTCCCGCCCCCAGCCCCGAGGCAGAGCACACGCTTCCCCTCCACGCCCTCCGCCGCGACCCACGGGTCCATCGCCTTCTGAATATCGCGCAGCTCCTCCGCCGTGACCGGCCGCGTAAACCGCCGCCCCTCCCGCGCCCGCTGGTCCCAAACTTTCTTGTTGTGCTCGATCGGATTGGTCATGGGAAACGAATTTACCCACAGATGCACACAGATTCACACGGATGAGGAAGGAATCGGAGATTTAACCGCGAAGGCGCGAAGGACGCGAAGAAGAAAAGGCCTTGGTTTCGATTCATCAAAATGCCTTTATTCTTCTTCGCGTCCTTCACGCCTTCGCGGTTAAAAATCCCCTTCCTATTCTCTCGACCCCGGCGTGATGCTGAGCGTCACTTCCTTGCCGTCGCGCACCACGATGATCTCGGTGGGCACGCCGATCTTCACCGCGTCGATCGCGTAGGTGTAGTCATAAATATTCTCGATCTTCTTGCCGGAGAGTTTCACGATCACATCCCCCGCCTTGAGCCCCGCCTTCTCCGCCGGGCCGCCTTTGCCGACGCCCGAGAGTTTCAGGCCCTTCACATCGCCCGCGGCGTAATCGGGCACCGTGCCGAGGTACGCCCGCAGCCCGGCGCGGTGCTCGCCCTTCTCCGGGCCCTTCATCGCCAGGTAATCGACCGGCTTGTCGCTTACGACGAGTTGCCGTGCAATCAGGCCCATCAACTTCGCCACCTTCGCCAAGCCGTCGTAGTTAATCTTGTCCGCGGTGTCGGTGGGGCGGTGGTAATCCTCGTGCGCCCCGGTGAAGGCGTTGATCGCCGGGATCCCCGCGACATAGAAGCTCGTTGAATCGGTCGGCAGATACGCATCGCTCTGCGTGACGATGTTTAGGCCGATCGCCGCGTTCGCCTGTTCGATAAGCTGCGCCCAGATGCCGCTCGAACCCGTGCCCTGCATGGTGAGTGTGTTGTTGCGCAGCCGACCGACCATATCCATGTTCAGGCACGCGACAATCTTCGTGTCCTTCGGCAGGTTCTTGACGTAGTGCGCGGAGCCGAGCAATCCCTCCTCCTCACCGCTCCACGCGGCGAAGATCACATCGCGCTTCATCTTCAATTTGCCGCTGGTCTTTTGATCCGCCATCCACTGCGCGATCTCGAGCATCGCCGCGACGCCCGAGGCGTTGTCATCCGCGCCGTGATGGATTCCCGCCTCCTCATCGCTGTGGGCCAGCGACCCGCTGTGCTTGCCTTTGCCGAGGTGATCGACGTGCGCCCCGATGAGGATCGCCTCAGCGCTGGGTTTGTCGCCAGCCTGGAGCCGGGCGATCACGTTCCGCCCCGTGCGCTTCTCCTGCACGATGTCGATCGTCGCGGAGAGCTGCGCCCCCGGGATGTCGAACCCCATCACCATGTCGCCGGTGTCGAGCTTGTCCTGCAATTCCTTGAGGTTCTTCTTGCCCGCCTTGAGCCACGCCGCGGCAACCTCATCGACCAGCGAAATCGCGGGAATGGATGTCCCGGCCAGCGACGCGTCGAAACCCAGCGGAATGAGTTGATCGCGCACCTTCGAGTTCGGCCCGCTCACCACAATCAAACCCGCCGCCCCCTTGTCGCGCGCGACCATCGCCTTGTAGCGCAGGCTGGCGTAGCGCGCCAGATGCTGCCGCCGCTCCGGCGTGATGTTCTCCGGCATGTAGCGCAGCACGATGATCCACTTGCCCTTCACATCAAGATGGACAAACGAGTCATACTCCTCCTGCCCGTCGGATTTCGGCGCGACGATGCCGTACCCGGCGAATACGACCGGCGCGGCGGCGGCCTTCCCGGTCGCCGAGAACGGCAGCGGCCGCCAACGCTGATCCACCCTGTAATCCGCAGCTTCTTCGAGCGAGAAGTGCAGCGCATTATCCTTGCCCAGCGACACGCCGGCGGTGAAGTCGAAGGGGTCAAACGTCGGTGCGAGTTTGAAATGATCGAATACAACCTCCACATATTTCGTCGCACGATCTTCACCCTTGGTGCCGGTCAGGCGGCCGTCGAAATCGTCGCTCAGTGTTCTCACAACTGCAAAGCAATCATCAGACGTGATGTCCTGATCTACGGGGAGACTCCAACTTTCTTTGACCCCGTCATAGGTCAGAATGATGCCGCCGCCGTGGCCGCTGATGGAAAGGGTCGAAGTTCCGGGGGGCGTTTGAGTACGCGATCCGGCGCTGACATTCAGCTGCTCAATCGCCGCTTCCGAATTCCAATCAGCAATGAAAATCTGCGACTGATGACTCGCGTTGCGGTTGCTGGTCCACGCCAGTTTCTTGCCGTCGGGTGAGAAGACCGGCAGGCCGTCGAAGCCGGGGGTGTGCGTCACGCGCACCGGTTCGTGTTTGCCGTCGGCGCCCACGATGTAGAGCTCGAAATTGTCGAAGCCGTGTTTGTTGGTCGTGAAGATCAGATATTGACCACTGGGGTGGAAGTAGGGTGCCCAGGACATCGCGCCCATGTGGGTGATCTGGCGTTTGTCTGAGCCGTCGATGTTCATCGTCCAGATTTCAGCGGTCGCGCCGTCCACCGAGAAGTGGCGGTAGCAGATCCGCTTGCCGTCGGCCGAGAAGAAGGGCCCGCCGTCGTAGCCCGGCTCGGTTGTAAGCTGCCGCACGTTCGAGCCGTCGGCGTTCATGATGTAAAGGTCCATCATGTACGCGGGGTCGCGCTCGAAATTCTTCTGGTCCTCGTCGCTCAGCTTCTCGCTGTACGCCCGGCGATTGCTGGCGAAAGCGATGAGCTTGCCGTCCGGCGAATAGCTTCCCTCGGCGTCGTATCCCTGCGTGTGGGTAAGGTTCGTCAGCTTGCCGGTGGTCAAATCTTTTTCGTAGATGTCGTAAAACGCATCGTAATCCCACGCATACCGCTTCTGCTTCCCCGCCGCCCGGTCGGCGAGCTCGGCCTCCTGTTTCTTCTTCGCATCGGGATCCTCATGCGTCGAAGCAAACAGCACTTTTGTATTCGACGGATGGATCCAAGAGCAGGTCGTCTTGCCGATTCCGGGGGAGACACGCTCCGTGTCGCCGGTCTCCAGGTCCATCAGGTAGATCTGGTAGAAAGGATTATCCGCATCGCGCTCGGACTGGAAAATGATCTTCTTGCCGTCGGCGGAAAAATAGCCCTCCCCGGTGCGCCGCCCGGCGAACGTGAGCTGGCGTGTGTTACTGAGGAACTTGCCCTCGGCGATCGCATCCGCCGACGGCGCGGGGACGGTCGCCGCGTGCGGGTCTACGTGAGGCTCGCCCTCAGGGCCATCGGCGTAAGCGGTGAGCGGTGTGACAAGGAACGCGAGAAGTGCAAGGCGAATGATGGAGCGCATGCCGTGACGTTATGGCGCGCGGGGGAGTTGGGCAAGCGGCACCGACGACCCGCCGGCTTCCGCCTGCGGCTACA
>JAYVTU010000121.1:0-21490 GCA_043788485.1 Planctomycetota bacterium | reverse complement strand
CATCGCGAGGCATGGGCACTTTAGTGCCTATGAGCTCTTCTTCCCCAGCGCCTCCCCCATCGCCTCACTGACCGTCTTACACCCAAACTCAAATCCATTGGCGATCAACCTCGCCGGCTTCACCCGCGCCCCGCTCAGCAGCAGCTCCTCCGCCATCTCCTTCCCCAACATCAGCTTCGCCGCAAACGCCGGCAGCGGAAACACCGTGGGCCGATGCAGCGCCTTCCCCAGCGCCGTCGTGAACGCCGCGTTCCTCACCGGCATCGGCCCCACCGCATTCACCGGCCCGCTCAACTCCTTCTTCTCAATCACAAAATCCACCGCACGCACCACATCGCTCGCCGCCACCCAGCTCATCCACTGCTGCCCATTGCCGATCCGCCCGCCGAGCCCCAGCTTGAACGGCAGCAACATCTTCTCCAGCGCCCCGCCTTCGCGCGCCAGCACAATCCCGATCCGCAGATTCACCACCCGAATCCCCGCCTCGCTCGCCGCCTTCGTCTCCGCCTCCCATGCCACACAGGTCTCCGCCAAAAAGCCCTTCCCCGGATCACTCACCTCACAGACCGTCTCCTCGCCCCGGTCACCATAAAACCCAATCGCCGACGCCGCGACCAGCACGCCCGGCTTTACGCGCAATCTTGTCAGCGACTCGCACAGCGTCGCCGTCCCTTTGATTCGGCTCTCAACAATCCTTCGCTTCTTCTCCGCCGTCCAACGCCCGCCCGCAATGCTCTCCCCCGCCAGATGCACAACCGCATCAAGCCCCTCGAGCTTCTCAGCCTCAATCGTGCCTGCGCCCGGATCCCACGCAATCTCCTCGGCCGCGCCCGTCGCCTTGCGCACCAGAGGCAGCACGACATGCCCCGCCGTGCGCCACCGCGCAACCAGCGACCGCCCAATCAACCCGCTCGCACCACTGATCGCGATCCGCATGTTCAGCTCCGAGGAAGAGGATGAACCGCGAAGGCGCGAAGGGCGCGAAGAAGAAAAGAGATTTCAAAAAGCAGGATTGCAGCTGTAGTCGATCCTGCCACCCCGCCTTATCCATAGCCTCTCTTCTTCTTCGCGTCCTTCGCGCCTTCGCGGTTAAACCTCCCCCTCTTGTTTCAGTCCTGATTCAACCCGCACCGCATCCCCGACTTTCACCCCCAGCATCTTCGCCGCGCTGCCGCCGCGCACGCTGATCTCCAGGCGGTGCGTGCTGCCGACAATGGCCATCGCCTCGCCAGCCTCCACCGAAGCATAGCTGCGCGACAGCCCCTCGATCGTCGCATCCCCGACACTCACAATTGGTGACAGCGGCAACGCATTGCCCGCAATGTTCGTCACCATGTTTCCAAACCGGTCAATGTAAATCACCTCGCCACGCAGCTCGCCACTCGGGCCCGCCTCGACGAGACGCAGCGGCAGCTTCTCCCACGTCTCCGTCACCGGCCCCAGGTCCTCGAGCTTGATCCCGCGCACCAGCGCCGCCGCCAAGGGGGCGAAGATGTCGCGCCCGTGAAACGTCCGGCTCAGCGGACTCAGATAAAACACGCGATTCTCCACCGATACGACCCGCTTCTTCTCCGCCTCGCCGAGCACCATGGTGAGCAACCCATTATCCGGCGCGAGAAATAAAGCCCCGTCCGCCTCCGCCGCCAGGATCCGCCGCGCGCTGCCCACGCCCGGATCGACCACCGCGACATGCACGCTCCCCGGCGGCAGATACCGGCACGACGTGTGCAGCAGATAAGCCGCCGCCGCGATGTCCCCGGCCGGAACGCCGTGAGTCAGATCCACGATCGTCACCGGCTGATCGACGTGCGTGAGGATCACACCCTTCATCACGCCGACGTACGTGTCCGTCAGCCCGAAGTCCGTCAACAAACTGACCACGCGATTCATCATCGCTCCAGTTTACGATTCTCTGTGTCTTGCCGCTTGCGGCTTCGCGGGCAAACAGACCCCGAAAACAACCTCCGTCATCGCGTTTCAATAGCTGTTGCGCTTGCGAATCGAAACGCTCTCCATCCCCACCGTCGCCAGAATCGTCGCGATCCGTTCTCCGCTCCGCCCGTCCCCATACGGATGCTTCACCCGGCCCACATCCAGTTTCATCGCCTTGAGCAGCGCCGCGCGCACCGCCGACTCGCCATACTGACAATCGATCACATTCCCCGGCTTCTCCCGCCCCGCCTGACGCGGCCTGACATTCACACACGCCACGCGCAGCGCCGCCGCCTCGATCAACCCGGCCGACGAATTGCCGACGATCGCCGTCGCCCCGGCAAGCGTGGACAGCCATTGTGCCCGCGGCAGATTCTCCACCGGCGTGATCCCCGCCTCCGCGATCGCCGCCCGGATCCCCGCCGCGCCGGGGTCGCCGTTGGGCGCCATGACGAGCGGATCAAGCCAGCGCGTCGCGCGCAGTGTGCCGCTCATCCATTCTCGCTCCTGCGCATCGCTCCCGCCGACGGGATGCTGCATCACGATCGCGACCGGCGCGCCCGCCGCGGCCTCCACGCCGCGCAACGCATCGATCGCCGGCGAGCCGACGTTGTAAACAAGTTTCGCGTGTTCACCCATCTGGATCAGCCGCTTGCGGCTCTGCGACGTCGCCGCGAAGTGAATGTGCGACAGCTTGCTGATCGCGTGCCGCATCGCCTCGTCCGCCACGCCCTCCGCCCGGTCCCCGCCGTGGATGTGCGCCACGCGAAATCCGCCGATGCTCCCCGCCGTCGCCGCGACGAAAGCCTCGATCCGGTCGCCGAGCACAACGATGAAATCGGGCCGCAGTTTCTCGAATGCCTTGCCGAACCCCGCCACGCCGCGCGCCACCGATTGAACGTCCGCCGCGCGCCCGGTCTCGCCGCGCTTCTGCATCGGAACTTTGGCCGCAATGTCGAACGCCACATCGCGCCACGTCCCGGTCGCCAGGTGCGCCCCCGCGACAATGACACGGAGAGACAAGTGTCGCTCCGCATCCACCGCGCGCATCACGGTTTCGAGCAGCCCATATTCCGCCCGTGTCCCGGTGACGATCGCGATTGTGCGTAATTCAGATTTCAACATCGCCCTCGTGCAACAGGTGATTCGCCTTCACCGCCCGAAGCGTCGGTTTGCCGACCACGTCGGCGAGCCGCGCCGCCGGGATGCCTGTGCCGGGCCGCTTGACCGTCACATCCTCGCGCCGGATCACGTGACCGACGGGCAGGTCGCGCACCGCGCACACCGACTGCCGCGAGACCCGCCGCACGTCGAGCTCAATGTCCTGCGGCCTGCCGAACTCCCGTTCGCCTCGCATCTTCTCCGCGAGCCGCACGAGGCGAACGTACTCGGCGAACTGCGCAGGATCGAGGCTCGCCGCGTGATCGGGGCCGCGAGCGGCGCGATCATACGTCAGGTGCTTCTCAAGCATTTGAGCACCGGCGATAACCGCAGCCATACCCGTGTGAACATTCGTCGTATGATCCGAAAGGCCGATCGACGGATTGGCCACCGGGTGGCGCAGGTCGGCGATGGCCGAGAGATTGATCCGATCGTCGGGCGTCGGATAGCTGCTGACGCAGTGCAGAAGCACCGCGGGGCGTCTCGCTAGGAGCGGATAGAGAAATTCAATCTCGTCGGAATGGCACGTTCCGGTGGCGAGGATGAGCGGCTTCTGCAATTGCATCGCTGCGGTAATCAGCGGGATGTTGACCGCATCGGGCGAGGCGACTTTAATCGCATCCACATCGAGCCGCCGCAGAACTTCGACCAATTCCAAGCTGAAGCAAGTCACGATAAACGCCATGCCAAGTTCTTGCGCCAGATCGCGCACCGCAAGCATCGCACGCTCATCAATCTGAAGCGCGTTGAGCATCGCCACGGGATCGGTTGCCGCGCCTTCCTGATATTCCGCGAACACTGCTTCGGCGCTCAGTAGCAGGCGTGCATCGAATAGCTGGAGCTTCACCGCATCAGCCCCGGCTTCCTTGGCCTGGCGCGTGAGCCAAAGCGCCTTGTCCCGCGAGCCGTCGTGATTCACGCCGAGCTCGGCGACAACGTACGCAGACTCTCGTTCGCCGATCTTCTTGCCACGGATCTCGACTGTGGCCCATCCCAAATAATCCAGCTCGTCCTCGAATGCTTCGACGTTCTGATCCAGCTTGCTTTCCATCCGCGCGCTTGCAATCGTCATATCCTCGGCGGTGTCGATGTCGACGACCTCGCCGGGCTGCGTGACGATTGCCCGGCGATCGGTGCCGAGGAACGCGTGCGGCTCGCCGGGTTTTTCGGACATGAGCGAAGCGCGTGTGACGGCGATGATCCCGCCGTCGAGCATGTAGACCGGTGGCAGATCCTGGCGGCGGTAGATGTGGTTCGGTTGATAATGCTCAAGCACATCGCCGCCGGGGCCGGTGAGTTTCTTCATCCAGTAGGGATGCATCTTGCCGACGGGCGCGACGGACTGCACCGAATCACAACGGGTCGCGGCGAGCTTTTCGACGGCACGGTCGATCAGGTCCGCGGGGCGGAGCGGGACATTGCCGTAGAGGATGACGATCGCATCGTATTTCTCGTTGAACAGTCTTTCGGATTCGAGCAGGGCGTGGCGCGCTGCGGAATCGACGGTGGCGGTGTCGCTGGCGAGTTCCGCCGGGCGATGCACCACATCAATGTTCAGATGCGAGGCGAGCGCAATGGCGATGCGATCATCGGACGATACTACGATGCGGCTGAGGCGTGTGGCGGCTTTGGCATGACCGATTGTCCACGCGATCATCGGCTGACCGGCGAGGTCGAGGATGTTCTTGTTCGGCAGCCCCTTGGAGCCGGCGCGGGCGAGGATGATGCAGAGGGTTTTCATTTACGGTCTGTGCCACTCGCGGCAGGTGGCGCAGAGCGGCGCGTGGGTGAAGTTCTGCTGGGTGTGCGCGGCGCGGATCGTGTCGAGCGATTGCCAGAGTTGTGCGATGGGTTGCTCGGCGGCGGTGCCGAGGGCGGCGCGGCCGCGGGAGTCCTGGTCGCAGAGGGCGAGGGAGCCATCGCAGTGGATGGTCATGCGGTTGCTCAACTGACGGCAGGGCCGGCGGCGGGGTGGGGCCATGTCGAGGACGGGTGATGCGGCGACGGCGCCATCGGCGGGGGCGGGGGATTCGACGATCGCGTGGCCACAGAAATAGAACCAGCGGTCGAAGAAGGATTCGAGTTCGTGGACGTTCGCGGCGGTCTTGACGAATCGCGGCGCGATCCACGGCAGGCCGGGCCGGGATGCGCGGCCGCGGTGATTCAGCAGCCACTCGATGTTCGTCAGCACCTGCTTGAAGCCGTCGCGGCCCATCATCGCCTGATACGTCGCGGCGGTGTCGGCGTGAATGTTCACGCTCAGCACGTCGATCGGCAGTTCGAGAATGCGCTGCAGCACGGAGACATCGACGAGCAGATCGGTCTGCACGTGAATCGCGCCGATGCCGGCTTCACGCGCGGCGAGGATGATGGCGTCCCAGTGCGGGTGGAACAGCGGGTCGCCGAGGCCGGCGAGGGTGATGGCGGTGTCGGGTTCGGCGGCGAGGTCGCGGAAGATATTCTTCGCGGTGTCGAGGGAGAGATCCTGCGTCTGTCGCACTTCCGGGGAGCCCTCACCCCGGCCCTCTCCCGGGGTGAGAGGGGGCAGGAGCGGAACGGCCGGGCCGCTCGTGTTGCGAGTGGTGTTGATCTCGAGCGTGACCTGCTGTGGCAGCGCGCTGATCGGAGCGGGGAGGAGCTTCATGATCGCGGCGGCGTCGAGTGTGAGGAGATCGGCGCGGTGCTCGATCGTGCGGAGAGCACGGAGGTATCGCGGGGCGTCGCCGGTCGCGCGGCTCGGAAAGTTGCGGACTTCGGGCGGGATGAGGACGCAGGGGTCTTTGCCGATCGGGTCGCCCTGGGGGATGCGGGGGTTGTATTCGAGGATGGAGCCGATCGTCCCGCCGTTGTCACGGAGCTCGGCGAGCAGGCCGCGGTCGATGAGGCATCCGGCGAGACCGGGCGGGGCCTGGGTGAAGACGAGGCGGAGGGCATCGGTGTTGGAGAGGTGGCGGTCGATCACGGCATCGCAGATGGCGGGATCGACGAGCGCCCAATCGGGCGCGACGAGTAGGGCGGCAGAAGCGGAGGCGGCGTCTATCGCTTCGAGCATGGGGCCTGCGCAGAGGAACTCGTCGTAGCAGGTCGCGCCGCCGAGGCCGCCGCGCCATGCGGTCGGGGACCAGGCGCGGGCGGCGCGGCGAATGGCGGTGTTGGCATCGGTGAGCGGGAGATTCGTGCGGTGAATCGTGAGGAGCTGCGCGAGCGCGGAATCGGCGGGGATTGCAGGGGCGGGATCACCGGTGGGCTGGATGAGGAGGATCGCATCGAGGCGTTTGCAGCGCGAGAGGCGGAGGAGGGTGTGGGCGAGGAGTGTGGAGGATCCGAAGGACTGTCCCGCTGAAGCGGGACTCGCCAGGGGGACCAGCGCCACGATTCGGCGGTGTGGGGCGATCATGCGTGGGCCCTCGCGGATTTTGCGGGGCGCGGCACGGTGATCGCCGGAGCGGCGAGGCGCGAGCGGATGGCGAGGCGATCGATCGCCTGTTCGAAGATGCGGATCGCTTCATCGCTGGCGTCGATGAGCCATTGGACGTTCTGGATGTCGCGGCGGAGCTGCTGGGCCTGGCGCTCGTACGGGTCAGCGGGGTCTTCGACGCGCAGCGCACGGTCCGCGCGGATGCGGTTGAACATGCCCACTTGATTGAGCTCGCTCACGAGGCGGAACGCGTGATCGAGCTTGTCGACAGCCCGCTTGTTGCTCTCGATCGCTTCGAAGTGGCGGTCCATCTTGCGCTCATTCTTCTGGTCGTCGATCATGGCGCGGAGGATCGGCAGCGTCACGGCGCTCAGCCGGCGCAGCTCGGTGACTTCCTCGACGCGGCTCTGCAGATGCTTCTCGACGGCGGCGAGCCGGGCATCATCAAGCGATCCGGCGGCAACCTCCGGCAGCGCCGGCAGTGGACGTGTCGCGTGCTTCTCCATCGCCTCGCGCAACGTCATCGCTACCGTGTGCTGCTTGGGCATCCCGCCCTCGGTGGCGTCGATGATGCGCTGCGGCGCGGCGGCGAAGTCGCGCTCGAACTGCGCGAGGTAGGTGAGCATCTGCTCATCGGAATAGATGGGCCTGCCATTCACATCGGTACGTTTGCGGAGATTGGATTTGTGCCGCGCGATGCGGCGCCATTCCATCATCTCCAGCGTGTTGAAGATCGAGAGCTCGGTGGCCCAGACATCGTGGATCGCCGTGCCGGGGCAGTAGTAGAGGCCGTCGGAGAAGCCGAGGTCCTGGCCGATGAGGATGATCGGATCGCAGCCGAGGTGCTGCGCGAGATAGAGCGAGAGATGTGCGACGGTCGACCCCGCCTGGATCGGCGTGATGGGCCGGCGGAGCGGGCCGAGCAGGAGATCGAGGAAGCGATTCTGCAGCACGCGGACCGGGCCGGGGAACCCGTCGAGGATGCTGGCGTGTGCCTTGCACTCGGCGACGAGCGTCACATCCGGCAGCGGCGGCAGGCCCTCGTAGAACCGCGTCGAGATCTCGTGATAGTCCAGCGCGGTGACGTAGTGCGGCATGATCCCGCGATCGAGCAGCGGCTTGAGCACGGTCTGCACGGCGATGATCACCACGCGATCGCGCACGCCGGGCTCGCTGAGCAGCGCCACATTCCGCGCCAGGCTCGGACCGGCGGAGACGAGCACCGCCGGATACCCCGCCGCGGCGCCGGCGAGATCGCTGACGGTCGCGCCCGCGGCGTAGTGCGCGAGATTCGCGCTGAGATTTCGGCACGTCGTCGTGGACTGCACGAGCGTCGTCGCCACGGTCGTCCGGCAGAATGCGACGACGCGCGTCAGCTTCGCCATGAACGCGTTGCACGCCTCGGCGCTCAACTGCCGCGCCGGCGGATACGTGACGAACTGCACGCCCTGCGTCACGGCCCCGGCGATCGTCTCCATGGAAGCGGTGAGCTGCGATTCATCGACGTCGCCGACGAAGAGGATCAATCCGTCGGCCGCGAGGATGTTCGAGTAGTCGAATCGCTCGAGCACAGCGCGGAGCAGCGACACATCGGGCTCGTAGATGACGAGCAGCGATTTCCCCGCCATGCGGCTGGCCAGGGCGCGGACGTGATAGCCGGTCCCGAAGCCGAGGAGCGCGATCACGGCGTGGCGCGTCAGGTCCGCGGACTCGGCGAGCTTCTGCGCATCGTCGAGCGGGCGGAATCGGCCGGCGAGCGTCGTGCGCTTTTCGCCGGACTGGATCACCGCGGCGGGCGCCTCGGGCTGCTGTGAGTCGGACCACATCAGCCCGGCGTGAGGCTCGGCCACGGCGAGGAGGTCGGCGATCGCGGGATGCGAGCGGCGGAGCGCGTCGAGATTTTTTTGCAGGGTCGGGTTCATGCGGCATCGTGGCGGTCGGATATCCTGTGTGCGCACCGGGAGCGCACCGACTTGTTATCGGAACACCGCTTGCAGGGGCTTGAACAATGAGTGGAAGCGTTTTGGAGAGCCTGGAGTGGTGGATGCCGGACAACGTCTGGGTCGGCGCGATCGTGCTGGGCGGGATCGCGGCGGGGATGTATTCGACGGCCAATCGGCGGAACATGCTGGGCCTGCGACACTGGGCCGCGCTGCCGCTGGTGCTGGCGATTGTCGTGGGCCTATTGCCGTGGGTAATCCCAAGCGGCCGGCAGCGCATCGCCGCCGGGACGCGCGCCCTCGTCACCGCCGCCCACGACCCCGCCGACATGGCCGCCTTCGACAAGCTCATCGACAATCCCGCGCAGCTCACCGTCGGCAACTACAATCTCCCGCGCGGCATGCTGCTCGAGCTCGCCCGCAGCGCCCTGGCGCACACGCCGATCACCGACACGATGATCACCGAGCTCGCGCCCCGTCAGGATTCCCCGGAGGTCGGCCACTGCCGCCTCGTCGTACTCGCCAAGCTCCGCACCGAGGGCTTCGACGGCATGGCCAAAACCCAATGGGACCTTGACTGGAAACGCCACGACGACGGCACCTGGCGCCTGACGCAGGCGACACTGCTGAAGGTCAACGATGAACCGGCGAGGATGAATCAAATACAGAGATAGCGGCGGATGACAATATCACGGAGGCAGCGGAGAGGGCGGAGGTAGCGGAGGAAGACATGAATCAGAGCTGGTTCAATACAATGAATTCTCTCCTGCTCCGCTCTCTCCGCCTCCTCCGCTAGCTCCGTGAAATTGCCTTCGTCTTGATGCCCCGTCGAAAGGACCGCCAAATGATTCGTTACATACTCACGATCACGCTCCTCGCCGCCCTGCTTTCGTCCGTCGCCCTCGCTGACGATGCCGCGGTGGACCTTCGCCCGATCTGGCGCGTGGGGCAGGCCAGCAAGTTCCGCGTCACGCAGACGGAACTGACGACCGCGGGCTCGCCCGGCGGTGATGAGCAGAGCAGCACGATGGACATCGCGCTGGAGCTGACGTGGAAGGTCAAGAGCGCCGATCCGGCCGGCGGCGGCGTGGCGCAGATGACGGTGAATTCCATCGTCATCAAGCTCACCGACGCCGACGGCACGGTGCACAACGTCACGCTCGCGCAGGCCGAGGAGACGCACAAGAAGACGCAGGAGTGGATCACCGCGCTGACCGATTCGACGGTGGACGTGACGGTCGCCGCGGACGGCGCGATCGGCTCCATCCGCGGCATCGAGGCGGTGCACCGCAAAGCCCCCGAGCAGGCCAAGGGCCTGGATGAGAAGTTTTTCCAGGACCTGGCGATGGACCTCTCGGTCATGGCCGGTGGCAAGGCGAACGTGAAGCCCGGTCAGAGCTGGAAGCACACGTTCACGAACTCGCACTCGGCGGGCGAACTGACGTTCGACGCGACGAACGAATTGCAGGCGGTGCAGAAAGTCGCGGGGATTGATGTCGCGCAGGTGAGCCGGAAGGCGAAGCTCACGCTCAAGCCCGACCTCAGCGATCTGCCGCCCGACGCCCCGCCGGTGCAGGTGCGTCTCACAGAGGGCAGCTACAGCTCGCAATTGATGTTCGACCTCTCCCGCCACGAACTGGTCGGCGGGCACTTCGACCAGACCGTCGAGATCGCGGTGGATGTCACGCTCGAAGGCCAGAAGCGCACGCGCACGACGAAAGAGGTTTCGAGCACGCAGTTGCTGAGGATTGCGGAGGAGTAATCCGGCATCGTCCGCTCGTGTGCCATGCCGTCGGCTCGGCGTCGGCATGTCTCGGAACGAAGAACATGCTCACGCAGAGCCGAGAGCGTGGCACACGGACAAGGCAATGCCACCCGCCGCTTACGCCTGCGGGGGTTCGGCTGTGGCGAAGCGCACCGCGGCGATGACCAGGAAGAAGAGCCCCAGGCCGGTGGTCAGGGCTTCAAAGATTCCGAAGACCTGTGCGGCTTCGCGATCGTTGGGGTTGAGGACGAACATGGCGCCGGCGTGTCCGGTGACGATGCCGAGCGCGAGCAGCAGGCCGGCGGCGATGAGCATCTTGGCGACCCGCCGCTGGATCCGCGTCTCGAAGACCGGCGCGAGGAGGCAGGCGAGGATGATGGTGCCGATGCCCGAAAGTGCGATCCAAGCCATGGGTGCCTCCTGGAAGATTTGGTTTCGCTGACGATCATGCGACGGCGGACGCAAAGATACGCGGCGGGCCCATCGTACCGATCACGCATCGACGCGGCGAGCGGAGAACGGAACGACGCCTCGTGAATTTTGTGATTCGCAGCTGTTTCGGCGCATAAAAAAAGCCGAGGCGGCGTCTCAATTGTGTGACGGGCGCTCCGGCGAACCGGATGGTGAGGACACGTGGCCCTCGGTCCTGACGCCCCGGCCTTGTTAGTCACAGCCGGTTTTTGGACGCCGAGATCGTCGCTTCGGCAACTGCGATTATGCCGCGGGGCATGGTGCGGATCAAGGGAAAATTTGAACACGGACGCCGTGCGACGGGGAATCGGCGGGCAAGCCCGCCGGCTAAATATGAAGCGTGGGGAATTAACCGGGTATCGTGTTACTTCTTGCCGCCGCGCTCGAGCTTGAGGATTTCCTGGATCGGGCGCTCGGGGTTTTCGTCTTTGTATTGCACCTGCAGAGCGGCGAGCTGTTTCTTGAGTTCCTGCACGGTGGATTCGTAGGCGGGGTCGCTGTAGACGCTCTTCATCTCGTGCGGGTCTTTGGTGAGGTCGAAGAGTTCCCACTCGTTGAGCTGGGGGTAGCGGATGAGCTTGTGCGTGGCGGTGGTGATGCCGTATTGGTGCGGGACGTTGTGCTCGCCGCCGGCTTCGTAGTAGTGGTAGTAGAACGCGGTGCGCCAGTCGGCGGGAGTCTTGCCTTCGAGGACGGGGACGATGCTGCGGCCCTGCATGTCATCGGGGACCTTGATGCCCGCGGCGTCGAGGAAGGTCTCGGCGAAGTCGAGGTTGCTTACGAAGGCTTCGGTGCTGCTGCCGGGCTTGGTGTGATCGGGCCAGCGGACGAGCAGCGGCGTGTGGAGCGATTCGTTGTACATCCATCGCTTGTCGAACCAGCCATGCTCGCCGACGTAGAAGCCCTGGTCGGCGGAGTAGATGACGATGGTGTTTTTGGCCAGGCCCGTGTCGTCGAGATATTTGAGGACACGGCCGACGTTCTCATCGACGCTGGCGATGCAGCGGAGGTAATCCTTGACGTAGCGCTGATATTTCCAGCGGACGAGATCCTTGCCGGTGAGATTCGCTTTGTGGAACGCGGCGTTCTCCTCGGCGTAGGCGGCGTCCCATGCTTTTTTCTGCTCGGCGTTGAGGGCGGGCGGGGACCAGTCGATCTTCAGGTCGGGGCCGGGGCGCATCTGCTTGGCGATCTCCATGTGTTGATCGCGGGCGCCCGAGGCGCGGTTGGAGTAGTCGTCGAAGAGCGAGTCGGGCTCGGGGATGGTTTTGCCCTGGTAGAGCGTGAGGTATTTCGGGCCGGGCTCCCAGTCGCGGTGCGGCGCCTTGTGCTGGCACATGAGGACGAATGGCTTGGACTGATCGCGCTTGTTCTGGAGCCAGTCGAGGCAGATGTCGGTGATGATGTCGGTGACGTAGCCCTCGTGCTTGACGCGTTTGCCCATCTCGATCATGGGCGGGTTGTAGTACTGGCCCTGGCCCGGGAGGATGTGCCAGTAGTTGAAGCCGGTTGGATCGCTTTCGAGGTGCCACTTGCCAACGATGGCGGTTTGATATCCGGCGGCCTGCATGAGCTTGGGGAAGGTTTGCTGCGAGCCGTCGAAGCGTTCGTTGTAGGCGTTGGCGTAGTATTTGTTGAGGTGCGAATATTTGCCGGTGAGCACGACGGCGCGGCACGGGCCGCAGAGGGAATTGGTGACGAGGCAATTGCGGAACAGCATGCCCTCTTTGGCGAGTCGGTCGATGTTGGGCGTCTCGTTAAGGTTGCCACCGTAGGCGGAGACGGCCTGGTAGGCGTGGTCATCGCTGAAGATGAAGACGATGTTGGGGCGGGAGGAAGCGGCGGTGATTGCGGCGGCGGCGGCGGCGGGAGCATCGGCATCGGCGGCGTGGAGCGATGAGGCGGTGAGCACCCCCCCTACCGCGATCATGATGAACAGTGAAAATTTTCGCATCGCCATCTCCTGAAGTGGAACCGAGCATGTTACCGCGCCGCGTATCGCAGCGATGTGTAAAACGAAACAAGGCGATGACTATTGCGTCACTCGCGTTCGGCTCCGCAGTGCCAGCAGGCGTCGAACTGCCCCTCGATCTTCTGGCCGCATTGCGGGCAGAGCCAGGCGTCGGCGGGCGGCGCGGATTCGTCGGCGTGAGCGCTGGTGAACGCGGCGAGGAGATCCTGTGCACGCGGCATGTCCTCGTCATCGATCCACACGGACGGCAGCGTATCGGGTGTGAGCGGCAGTTCGCCGCGCGCGGTGCTCAGATTCTCGCCGAGCACTGCGGCGGCGATGCCCTCGGCGGCAAGAACGCTGCGGAGGTAATGCGCTTCCATGGCGTCGCGCGCGATGTAGAGCTTGAGAAGGGCCATGCGCGACATGATAGAGATTTATGTTCTGCGTCACCGATGCGCGGCCTACGAAACGAAATCGGCCTCGCGCAATTTCACTCGGACATTGCCCTGCATCGTCGTGATCCAGACCTCGCCGGGCGATGGCTCGAAGATTGTCGGATACGAGAGCCACGCCTTGGGCTGCCGCGCAATTACGGTCGGCGATGACCACGTCGCGCCGTCGTCATCAGAGAACGCGATCGAAAGTTCATCGCGGTGCCAGCTTCCCGGCGGATCGGAGTATGGGACGCCGCGGCGCTCGTAGGTCCCCTGCCCTTCCGGATGGAGCCGATTCCACGCGAGGATGATTCGTCCGCTGGCGAGGCGTGTGAGCATGCCCGGCGAGCTGCTCGCTTCGATCGCGCTGGGGCCGAGGTCGGTCCACGTCAGGCCGTCGCGCGAAAACGCCTGCCAGAATCTGTCGTGATTCGTGCGGAGCAGCATCCACAGGCGACGATCTCGGAGCTGAATGATTGTGCTCTCAAATGCGCCGTCGTGGTGGCCGCGGCCGCCGAGGTCGAGCGTGCTACCGCGCGTCCACGTTACACCGTCGTCATCGCTGCGGTACGTCACGGTCGTGTGATACGGCTGCGGCGACGCCATGTGCTGCGCGGTGAAGACGATCGCGCCGTCGTGCAACTCAATCATGTCGCGCACAGCTCCGCAGTAGTCATCCTGCACGCGCTGCGCATCGGTCCACGTTTCGCCGCCGTCGATGCTGCGCGCGGTCCATACCGTGAGGCGGACGCCGTCGATGGGTTGATTCTTTTCTTCGTCCCAGCCCCACGCGCGATCATCGTCAGTGTTGAGGAACGCCGCGATGAGTGTGTCTTTGCGCGTACACAGCAGTACGGGCCAACTCGTGAGGTCGGCGCCGAGATCCTCGGCGCGCACGCGTTTTGATTTCCACGTCACCCCGCCATCGGCACTGCGCCACACGCGCGCGTTGTGCAGCGTGACGATCGTTCCGTCGCGCGTCTTGACGAACGGCCCTGGAAATTCGCGCACGAGCGATTCGCTATTTGGATGTGTCCAGAGATCGGGCATGGCGGATTGTTGATTGATGAATGGTGATTATTGTGGATTAGCGGAGTGAAGCATGAAAGCGCGACGGCACCGCGACCGCCCCGTCGCTTTCAATCAACAATCATTCATCCACAATCAAAAATGTTTTACTGCGCCTCGACGTGGACGCCGAGTTTGCCCATCAGCGCATCGAACTGGTCGAGGTTGTAGAAGTCGATCATCAGCGTGCCGGCCCCCTTCTTGCGGGCGGGTTTGATGGCGACCTTCGTGCTGAGTTGTGCGGCGATCTGGCGCTCGAGGTCCTCGAGCACGGCGGATCGTGCATCGGTCTTCCGCTGGGCGGCCGTCGCGGGCTGAACCGCGCGGCGAACGGTCGCCTCGATCATCCGGACCGACCATCCCCCCGCCACGGCCCGCTGCGCCAGCGCAAGCTGGGCATCGTGCTCGGTGACCGCCAGCAACGCCCTGCCGTGGCCCGCCGAAAGCGTTCCGAGACGAACGAGCTCCTGCACATCTGATTGTAACTCTAGTAGTCGCAATAAGTTGGTAATTGTAACGCGGTCCACGCCGACGCGTTCGGCGATGCGTTCATGCGTGAGTTTGAACTGCCGGCTGAGGCGAGCGAACGCTTCGGCGCGTTCAATCGGGTTGAGGTCCTCGCGCTGGAGATTTTCGATCAGGCCCCACTCGGCGATCTGCTCATCGGTGAGGATACGGAGGATGGCGGGCACCTTGGCCAGGCCGGCGATCTGGGCGGCTCGCCAGCGGCGCTCGCCGGCGACGAGCTGGAAGCGCGAGGCTGAGCCGGGCGTGGGGCGGATGATGATGGGCTGCATCACGCCATCCTGCTTGATGGAGCGTGCGAGCTGATCAAGAGCGGCAGGATCGAACGTGCGGCGGGGCTGGTAGGGGTTGGGCTCGATGGCGTCCACGGCGACCCAGATGAGCTCGCGGGCGGAGGATGAGGAGGGGGCTTGGGGCTGGGGGTTAGGGGTTAGGGACGAGGCGGAGGGGATACCCGCGGGGATTCGGCGGACCTCATCCCCGGGCTTGGGGGCTGAAATGGGGGGCGCAGGTGGGGTAATCCGGGCTTTGGCCACGGGAGCGGGTGGGGTGACAACGGCGGGTTGCTTGATGGCGGGTGCCACCGCGGGCACCGGCGGCGGGGGCGCTACGACAGTTTCGACATCGGCAACGACGGTTGATGTGGCGGAATCAACTGCTTCGGCTTCCACATCCGGGGGTTCGAGGGAGACGGGCATGGAGATGAGACTGCTGAGACCCCGCCCGAGCCGCGGCTTCTTGGCTTTGGTGGACATCGCGACATCCTTGTCATCAAGAGGTGTTGTCGTGCCTGACGGTGCCAGTGTACCGGCGACCGTTACGCACGCAAGAGGAAACGGTGGGGTGGCACCGCGGAATGTTTCACGTGAAACATCACCCCCACACCAGCCGTGCGCGAACACTGCAATAATTAACAGATGAACATAGTTTATAACGCGTAAACAATTTATTGGACTGGCGTTACGACCCATAACCATCGAAGGCGGGCGGACGTCCCGCGGGATCGCGTTCCGTGTTGCCCGGTTCAGGCCAAACGCTGAATCTGCCGATACCTATTACAACTTGAGACGCGGGAGAGGCTCCCGCCGTCGCTCGTTGGCCCGACTCTGGAAAGAGTGACAGGGGCCTTCAGTACGCACGCCATGGGAAAGCTTCACGAAAATCTCGACCAGGCTGAAGCCCTGCTCGGTCACCTCGAAACCGTGGAGGCCCAGCTACGCCAACTCCAGGAAGGGCTCACGCGATCCCATCGCCTGGCCACGCTCGGCACGATGGCCTCGATCATCGCGCACGAATTCAACAACATCCTCACGCCCGTCCTCAGCTACTGCCAGATGGCCCTGCAGAATCCCGGCGACGCCGAGCTGTCGAAAAAGGCCATCGAGAAATCCCTCCGCGGCGCGCAGCGTGCCGCGCAGATCAGTTCCTCCATGCTCGGCTTCGCGCGCGACGCCGATGGCCAGCAGTCGGCGCACCTGCCCGAAGTGATCACCGAAGTTTTTTCATGCCTCGCCCGCGCGCCGGAAAAAGACGGCATCCAGCTCACACTGAGCGTCCCACAGGATTGCTGGCTCGCCATCACGCCCGTCGCGCTCCAGCAGATACTGCTCAACCTCGTCCTCAACGCGCGTCAGGCGATGCGCCGAAAGGGCGGCGAGCTTTCCATCACCGCCAAGAACGACGGCGGCGCGCTCAACAACACGATCATCGAGATCGCCGACACCGGCCCCGGGATTCCCGCGGACATTCTGCCGCGCGTGTTCGAGCCGTTTGTCACGCGCCGCGATGAGGCGATCGGTCAGCCCAAGGGCACGGGCCTGGGCCTGACGATCTCGCGCGATCTCGTGCAGCACTCGGGCGGGACGCTGACGATCGCCTCGACGGGCCCGACGGGCACGACGTTCCGCATCACGCTCCCCGCCGCCGCGCCGCCGCCGGCGAGCAGCGACCAGAAGAAACTCCGCAATGCGAGCTGATGAGTTGTTGTCATTTTGCGGTTGTGAAATCTGAAATATCAAATCATCTCACCCCGCAGCGGTGGGGGGCTTGCGTTATCCACACATGGCGCGACGTTGTGCGCAGCTCACGAATTTCTCGCGGAGGGGAGTGGGGCGGTGTTATCATGGGCGTCGAATTGAAAAACATTTTCATGGAGCCGCACCATGTCCATCACTGACACCCGCTCACTTCGCCGCGTCACCGTTTCGTTTGCACTGCTCGCCGCCGTGTTGACGGCACCGCTGATGTTTGCCGCCGGAGCACGCGCCGAGGAGCAGCTGCAGGAGCAGCGCTTCAGCGTGGACGACGAGGGCTTCATCCACAACTGGCTGCTGCTGGATCCGATCGCCGTGTCCGACCAGGCGAGTAACCACGATGAGGCGGCGATCAAGCCGATCTTCGACAAGGAACATTTCGCGGGTCAGAACACGGCCAATCCGCACGACACCGACAAGGTGGTCGTCGATGGCAAGACGCTGGTCTGGCGTCCGCGTCACAACAATGACTGGGTGCTGGGCCTCGACGACCTCGCCGCAGACACCGGCAAGAGCTCGGAGAACGCGCTGTTCCTCGGCGTGGCGTACATCCTGTGCGACGAGGACATCGAGAACGTCACGCTGGCGATCGGATCGGACGACGATTCGATGTGGCACCTCAACGGCGAGGAAGTGATCCGCGTTTACGAGGGGCGCAATGTTGACAAGGATCAGAGCAAGAGCAAACCCGTGACGCTCAAGAAGGGTCTCAACGTGCTGCGGTTCGCCGTGGTCGATGGCGGCCCGCCGACCGCAGCGGCGGCGCGGTTCCTGGACAAGGATGGCAAGCCGGTCACGAACATCCACATTGTTTATCCGGTGATCGGTCACTGACCGGGCGGTGAACATGCGTTTCAAATTAAAACCGGCGCACCCAGGTGCGCCGGTTTTTTTATCCCAGTCTCGTCTGGTATCCTCTGCGGCCCCTTACCCGACACAAGAACAAGAGACGAACATGGCATCCATCTGGCAGGCTCCCGACGCGATCCGCAAAGAGATCAACCGCATCAAGAACGCGCACCACGGCCACCTCGGCGAGGCGAGCATCTGGGCGCTCTGCTCCGACTCCAAGCCGATCCGCCAGAACCGCCTGGTCGTCACGATGACCAAGCGATGCAGCAAGACCGAGAAGCTTTCGAGCGGCCACGACTTCAAGATCATCATCCTCATGGAGGCGTGGGCGAACCTGCCCGACGCCGCGCGCGAGCTGGCGCTCGACGAGGCGCTGTGCCGCTGCGGCGTGAAGTACGTGCCGCAGATGCTCGAGATCAACGGCAAGAAGGAAGTCGTCAAGGACGAGATCGGCCGAACGATCTACACCGACGAGATCGACGTCGATAAGGAAGGCCAGCCCCGCTGGTGCATCCTGCCGAGCGACGCGAGCCTCTATTTTGATCTGCTCGTGCGTCACGGCAAGTACAGCGAGGAAGCGGAAAACACCGCCCGCGCCCTGGCCGGCAAGCCCGTCAAGAAACCCGTCGCCGCGGAGCGCGCGGACGTGGCCGAAGAGATGGAAGACGTGGCGTGAAAAAAGCCGGGGACTTGTGAGTCCCCGGCCCCGTGAGTGATTCAATTTACAGAGGCGTGTCGCGGTCAGGCGCCGGTGATCTGCCTGGGACCCTGGTACTGCGAGTCGCCGAAGCCGAGGATCGGGTAGAAGATGAACGGCAGGAAAATCATGCCGAGCAGGAAGCCCGTGCCCTTGCCGAAGTTCTTGGCGACACCCGCGAGGACGATGATGGCGAAGACGATTCCGACGCACGGGATAAAGAACAGCAGCATCCACCAGCCCGGCTTGCCGGCGATTTCGCACATCAGCCATTGATTGTAGAACGGGACGATCGAGCCCCAGCCGGGCTTGCCGGCCTTCTCGAAGACCTTCCACATCCCGACGATCACCACGATGATCAGGGCGATCTCGATGATGAGCAGAAACATCGCCGCCACGCCCGCCCCAGCGATCGCCGCCGCGGCCGCCGCATCGTTGTCGCCGCTGCTCTGCTGAGCCAGTGTGAGAATCGAAGCGAGAGTCGACATGTTCGGACTCCTTCAAAGAGTTAAGAAAACACCATCACCATCACGCCACAACGGCCAATAGTCTGTCACGGGGGCCGCGCCGCGTCAAATTTGACGTGGTGACGGGGGCGAGCGTCGAGGCGTAAGCCCGACGTGTTCTTGTTCCGTGTCTTGACGCGAATCGCGTGCGGTTTGCACGTCGGGCTTACGCCTCGACGCTCGCCTCAATCCGCGGCGGAGCGCTGCGCCTTGCGGACGTGGCGCGGTCGGATCACGCGCGTGGCGAGGCGTAACTTCTCGAGAATCAAAATCTCGTAATACGTGATGTCGATTTCCCACCAGCGGTGCTGGACGCTCGCGCTCGCAGCGTCGTGGTGGTGGTTGTTGTGCCAGCCTTCGCCGACGGTGAGGAAGGCGACGAGCCAGTTGTTTTTGCTGTTCTCGCCGGTGTCGTAGTTGGCGTAGCCGAAGAGGTGCGACAGCGAGTTCACGGACCAGGTGATGTGCCAGACGATGACGGTGCGGAGGAGGACGCCCCAGACGAGGAGGCTCAGGCCGAACTGCAGCGCGGCGAGGTACGAGCCGCCGGTGAGCAGGGCGATGGCGGCGCCGATGAGGAAGTAGAGGACACCGTGGCCGACGTAGGCGTAGAAGGCCCAGACGGGCTTCTTCTCGAGGTTCATGTAGAACGGGTCTTGCAGGAGGTCGCTGGCGTATTTGCGGTAGAGGGAGGAATCGAGGGCGGGGTTGCGGACCATGAGCCAGCCGCAGTGGCCCCAGAAGAAGGTGACGAGCGGGGAGTGGGGGTCGGGCTTCTCGTCGGAGTAGTTGTGATGGAAGCGGTGCGTGGCGACCCAGCGGACGGGCGTGTCCTCGAGGCAGCAGAGCGCGATGATGACGAAGACATGCTCGAGCCAGCGGGGGACTTCGAAGCTGTGGTGGGTGAGCAGGCGGTGGTAGCAGAGGTTGATGCCCTGGCCGAAGAAGTGGACGCCGAGGATGCACGTGATCAGTCCGGTCCACGAGAAGAGCCAGGGCACGCACACGGCGAGGGCGAGGATGTGGATGATGACGATGGGGATCGCGTAGACCCACTGGATGCGGTTCATCTCGACGAGGTCGGGCAGCGGAAGACGGTGGGGCACGTAATGCGGCTTGTCGGCAGCGGGGGATCCGGGAGCTCCGGGGGAGTCGGCGGGGGATGTGGTGGGCGTGGTGCTCAAGCGTGATCCGGAGAAGGGGAAAAGGGGTGAAAAGTTTGGTTCCTATCATATCACGCTAGCGCTGCCGGGACCGCAAAATGGGGAAAGATTTAACCACGAAGGCGCGAAGGACACGAAGAAGAGGGGGAAGTGAATTTAACGCAAAGAACACAGGGGGCGCGGAGGGACACAAGGCTTGTCATGATACACCCAATGTCTTTTCATCTCAGCGATCCCTGCGGCCTCTGCGTTAAAACTCTCTGCCTTTTCTTCTTCGCGTCCTTCGCGCCTTCGCGGTTAAACTCTTCTCCGTTGGCCGCGCGGCGGCGTTGCGTGTAGCATTTTGCACCTCGAATCGATCCCTTCCCCTCGAAAGGCCCGCCGCGTGAATATCAGCAAGGACAAGGTCGTCGTGCTCCACTACACGCTCACCGACAATGCCGGCCAGGTGCTCGACAGCTCGCAGGGCAAGGACCCGCTGGCCTACATCCACGGCTCGGGCGGCATCATCCCCGGCCTCGAAAAGGCGCTCGAAAACAAAACCGCCGGCGACGCCGTGCAGGTCACCGTCCCGCCCGCCGAAGCCTACGGTGAAAAAGATGAGTCGCTCATCCAGGCCGTCCCCCGCAAGCTCTTCGGCGACGCCGCGAAGCTCCGCGCGGGCATGCAGTTCCAGGCCAACACCCAGGCCGGCCCGCGCCTCATGACCATCATCGCCTTTCAGGCCGACGAGGTCGTCGTCGATGCGAATCACCAGCTTGCCGGCGTGACATTGAATTTCGACGTCAAGATCCTCGACGTCCGCGACGCCACCGCCGAGGAACTCGAGCACGGGCATGTGCACGGTCCGGGCGGACATCATCACCACTGAGGGAACGGGGAATTTTAACGCAGAGATCGCAGAGGAAGACGCAGAGGTCGCAGAGAGAATCCTTTTGTTTTTCGATTCAAAACGATTCTTCTCTGCGTCCTCCGCACACTCTGCGTTCTCTGCGTTAAATTCTTTTCCGGTTCTTAAGCCTTCGGCGCGGGCGCCGCCAGTGACGCATGCACGAGATCGACGCGCTGGCCGTTGACGTGGACGCCGATCACGGCCAGCGGCTTGGCGTTCTGGTACATCCCGGATTTGTTGAGACCCGCGGGGCTCTGCACGACGAACGTGCCTTCCTTGGCGTAATCCACGGTCAGATTGTCCGGCAGCTCGTAGCCCATGTTGCCCGAGCGCTTGATCTCGCGGATCGCAGCCGAGAGCAGGAAGCCCATCACGCGCTGCTCGACAGCGGTCTCGGGCTCGACGATCTCGATCTCGGTGCCCTCGGGCTTCTTGTCGGTCTTGTTCACAGTGATCTTGCGGGTCTTCATGGTCTCTCCTGCTCTGCGATGTGGGCCTCGAAACGCGGGTGTAGTGTAGAACGGTGTGCGGCCAGCGTCTATCGGCTGGCGCGGGGTGCCACGGCCAGCGCAGGCTTTGCGGAGTCGGCCGTGTGTCTTGGCGCACGGCGCGGGGACACGGCTGGACTTCCCCACTCTCGACGGGCGCGGGGCGCGGCATAATGCCACACCCACAGGAG
>JAYVTU010000120.1:0-3053 GCA_043788485.1 Planctomycetota bacterium | reverse complement strand
GCCTTGCCAAAGAGGCCCTGATGGGGTTTCGCCCGCTCTGCAAGACACGCTGGCCACCCCCAAGATATAGGGCATGTGGAGTCAGGTACATACCCAGATCGGCGCTTTTGAAGTCGGAATTTTTGAAATGGCGAGGGGGTGGCGGGAAGGGTTATGGATTATTTCTGCGGGCCGGAGATGACGGTCATGGTGTCGGTTCCGCCGTGCGTGCTGGTGAGGGTGACGGTGAACGGGCCTTCGCCGGTGGCGATCCAGCGGACGTGGAGGACGGATTGTCCGGGGATGTTTTCGATGCGGAGGTCATCGGGGCGGAGCTTTTGCTCGGCGGGGTTTTGGAAGAAGGAATCGTGCGTGGAGATCAGGCCGGTGATGATTTTGAAATGTTCGCCGCCGGTGATTCGGGCGCGGTCGGGTCCGGTGATGTGGTGCTGGAGGTCGGAGGCCAGGTGGGTGGGGAGTGCGCCGGTGTTTTGGAGGATGGCGGTGATCTCGGAGACACCGCCGGGCATGGGCTTGACGGTGACGGATTGGACGCGGACCTGCGGGAGCTCGCCGGCCATGTGCAGGGCGAAGGCCATGTTGCGGTGGCACTCTTCCTGGATCAGGAAACCGGCGGGCTGTCGGACCCAATTCTTCTTGAACCCGCCGACCTCGACTTTGCCGAACTGCGGGTGATTGACTTCGTGCCAGGGCTGCCAGGCGTCTTCGAGGAGCAGATATTTATTGAAGGCGTGGAGGTCCTCATCGCTGCCCATGATCCCCTCGGACGCGCGGCGGAAAAGGTTGTACGCGGTGTTGAGCTCGACGGTGAAGGCGACGGTCCCGCGCATGGCGTAGAGCCAATCCATCTCGACGCCGTAGCCGGGGTAGAGCCCCGAGCGCAGCTCGACGTATTTGTATCCGGGCAGGACGAGCTCGCCGACTTTGCCGAGCTTGTCGAATGCGGCGACGTCGGGCGGCGGCATGTTGCCATCGGTCGGCGCGCCGGGCGGGCGGATGAAGAGGCCGGAGATGTTGTGGTAGGTGATCGCGCCGCTGATGTTCGGGTGGGCGGTGATGAAGTCGGCGACGAGGCGATTCTCCGGGAAGCAGAGCGGGAAGCCGACGGCCCCGCGCTGCACATATTCCGGCTGCCACTGCCAGGGCCAATTACGGTTCGGGTCGTAGCCCTTGTCGAGATTTTCGGGCGAGACTCGGCCGTCGCCGTCGCGGTCGAAGCCTTCGGCGCCGAGCAGGGTGTAGGAGCCTTTCTCGCCGTCTTTGACGCGGATCATGAGCTGCGGGTAATCGGGGTGGGGCTTCCATTTGCCGTTCGGGTCGGCGATGCGCATCTGCGTGATGCTGCCGTCGCCATCGAGGTCGGCGGCCTCGTCTTCGCCGGCGTGGCGGGTGTCGCCGACGGTGACCTGCCCGGAGCGCGGGGAGTGCGTGGTCTGCGGCTCGTGCATGTGGGCGTCGCGCGAATCCGGGCTCATCATCGGCACGATGTAAAAAGTGCGCTGCGCGAGCAAGTCGGTGACGATCTTGTTCTGCCCGGACATCTCGGTGAGGTACCACGCGATGTAGAGGGCGACTTCGGTGCCCTGGATTTCATTGGCGTGGATGCCGGCGTCGACCCAGAGCGCGGGCTTGCGGTCGGCGGGGGCGATGGCGGGGGTTTTGTTGCTCGGCGGCGCGGTGATCGTGAGCAGCCACATTTCGCGGCCGGCGAAGCTCTTTCCGAGCGACTCGAGTTTGCAAAGGTCGGGGTGGGCTTTGGCGATGGATTGGAGGAGCTCGGTGGTCTGCGCGTAGTCGTGGTAACGGTCCCATGCGACGGCGACCTTCGGGTCCGCGGGGGAGCCGGCGGGGGTGTAGGGCAATTTGGCGGCGGCGGGCGCAGCGACGACCGCGGGCGGCGCGGGCGGATCGGCGAGGGAAACCGAGGCGGTGAAGGTCAGCGTGACGGCGAGCGTTGGGGCGAGTGTGAAGCCGAGCGCGGTGATGTGGCGGAGTGGTTTGTTCATTGGAGCTTCACCGTCTTTGCATCGCTGCCGGTGGCCGGGCTGCCGACGTGCAGCTTCACTTCCGCGGCGTCGGTGCGGAGGAGCCAGACCGTTTCGCTGCGCCCGCCCGTGCCGGCGATGGGCTCGAGCTTCTGGTGCGTCAGGCCCTTGAGCAGGTTCGCGCCGGGCGGCAGGTCGAGCACCATTTCGAGGGCCCACTGCACACCGTTGACCTTGCCCATCTCGGGCATGCTGGGAAGGTAGCCATCGTTCACGACTGCGGCGGTGATGCGGAAGACGCTGGCGCCGAGCGCCTCGACCTTCACATCGCCGATCGTGATGCGCGGCATCAGGTCGGCCAGCTCCCGGATGAATTGCGTGTGCTCATCGGCGAGGCTTTCGAGCTGATCGGCCGGGGGATTGAGCAGCACGAGCGGCTTGAACCCGCCGACCTCGACTTTCTTGCCGGGGAAATCGGGATGGTCGATCGCGGTCCATTCCACGAAGCCGTCGATCTTCTGGCTGGCCAGCCAGCGGAGCGCATTGAGCTGATCGGCGGCGCGGCGATCGTCGGCGGGTTTCTTTCGGGCGTCGTCTTTCTTCGTGTCTTCATTCTTCGCATCGTCCTTTTTCGCATCACCGTCGGCGGGCGGTTTTTCGTCGGCGGGTTTTGCCTCCGCGGGCTTTGCCTCCGCGGCTTCCGCGGCTTTGACTTGCGGCACCCACCATCCCCGCGCCGCCAGCGACCAGCGGCCGGTGTGGAAATACGCCCATTGCACGAACGATCCATGCCCCTCCGCGGGCGGCGGGGCGTCCTTCGCCTTGTGGGTCCCGCGGTAGCGCTCGGCGAGGTAATCGAAGAACGGCGCATCGCCGCCGGCGACCATCGTGCGGATCTTGCCGGTCGATCCCGGGCCGGGCTTCCATGCGTTCATCAGGTTGTCTTCATCGCTGAAGCAGAAAACGCCCGCGATGTTCGGGTGATCGAAGACGAACTGTGCGACGGCGCGCGTCTGCGGCTCCGAAAGCTGGTGCGGCCCGGCACCGGCTTCGAAGTAGGGATACTCA
>JAYVTU010000119.1:0-11393 GCA_043788485.1 Planctomycetota bacterium | reverse complement strand
CCGCCGCGCGTGACGCGGATGAGCGCGTTGCGGCGCACCACGCCGTCGGTGACGAGGCAGCCGGCGATCGAGCCGACCTTGGAGACCTTGAAGACCTCGCGGACTTCGGCGTGGCCCAGCACCTCTTCGCGGCGCTGCGGGGCGAGCATGCCTTCGAGGGCGCGCTTCACGTCGTCGACGATCTCGTAGATGATGCGGTAGAGGCGGATATCGACCTTGCGGCGCTCGGCCTCGGCGCGGGCGACCTGGCTGGCGATGACGTGGAAGCCGACGATGACGGCCTCCGACGCGTCGGCCAGCACGACGTCGCTCTCGGTGATCCCGCCGACGGCGGCGTGGAGCACGCGGACCTTGACCTCCGCGGTGCCCAGGTCTTCCAGGGCCTTGCGGAGCACTTCGATCGAGCCCTGCACATCGACCTTGAGGACGACGCGGAGCTCCTTGGCCCCGGCGTCCTTGATCTGGTCGAACACGTTATCCAGCGAGATCTTCGTCTTGGTCGCCAGTTCCTTCTTGCGCTCCGAGAGGCGGCGCATGTCGGCGATCTCCTCGGCCTTGGCCAGCGAATCGGTGACGTACATCTTGTCACCGGCGTCGGGCACATGGTCGATGCCGGCGATTTCGACGGGAGTCGCGGGGCCAGCTTCCTTGAGCTGGGCGCCGCGGTCGTCGGTCATGCTTCGGACCTTGCCGAAGGCGCGGCCGATGACGACGAATTCGCCGAGCTTCATCTGGCCTTCGCGGATCAGGACGCGGGCGATCGGGCCGCGGCCCGTGTCGAGCTCGGCTTCGATGACCTGCCCGTAGGCGTGGCCGGCGTAGTCGGCGCTGAGGTTCTTGATTTCGGCCTGGTAATCGAGCACTTCCATCAGCTCGGTGATGCCCGCGCCGGTCAGCGCGGAGACCTTCATCACTTCCGTGTCGCCGCCCCATGGAACGGGATTGAGGCCTTCGGCGGCGAGCTGGCCGTACACCTTCGTGAACGTGGCTTCGCTCACACCGGGCTTGTCGACCTTGTTGAGGGCGACGACGATCGGGATGCCGGCGGCCTTGGCGTGGTTGATGGATTCGATGGTCTGCGGCATCACGCCGTCTTCGGCGGCGATGACCAGCACGACGACGTCGGCGAGTGTCGCGCCGCGGGCGCGCATGTTCGAGAATGCCTGGTGGCCCGGCGTGTCGAGGAACACGACGGTCTTGTCGTGGCCGTCGGTGCCCTTGATCGTGGCGCGGAACGCGCCGATGTGCTGCGTGATGCCGCCCGACTCGCCGGCAGCGACATCGGTCGAGCGGATCTTGTCCAGCAGCGACGTCTTGCCATGGTCGACGTGACCGAGCACGGCGACGATCGGCGGACGGCGGCGGATGTCCTTGCGGTCGCGGCCCTCGATGCCCTGCACGACGGCCTGCTCCGCGGTCTGCGCTTCCTTGACGACGAGTTCCAGGTCGTTTTCCAGGCAGACTTCCATCGCCAGTTCGGCGGAGATCGGGTGATTGATCGTCGCCATCACGCCCTTGTCGAACAGGAACTTGATGATGTCCGCGGCCTTGATGCCCGCGGCGGCGCTGAGGTCCTTGATCGTGAACGGCTCGGCGATTTCGACACGGCCGCTCGTCTCGGTCGGCATGGCCATCGTGCCGCCGGTCGTCGCATCCTTCTTGGCCTGCTGACGGCGGCGCTGACGGAGGAAACCCACGGCGTGGCTGAGGCGCTCCTCGCGCTCGAGCAGGTCCTGCTCGCGGCGGGCACCCTTGAACCATGCTTCGGCTTCGCTGCTGGCCTTCTTGGCGCCGGCGGCTTTTTTGCGCCGCGGCGAACGCCCGCTTTCATCATCCTTGTCGCTGCCGGGGGCGCCGCCGCCACCGCCGCTGGATTCGACAATGCCCTTGCCGCGCGCCGGGCCGCGGGTGGGCAGCAGATTGCTGGCGGTCGGTGAGGATTGCTCACGCTGGGGCATGCGCGGCTTGGGCTTGTGCATCACTTCGGGCTGTTCGATTCGGACGACGCGCGGGCCCTTGAGCTTCGCGGCGGTCGGAGCGCCCATCTGCGGGCCGGCCGCAGAGACCGGCGCCGGCGGGGCGGCGGGGGCGGCGTGCGACGCGGCTGCCGCCGGTGGGGCGGGCGCGGCAACGGGGGTGATCGTGGGTGTCGGCACCGGGGCAACGCGCTTGCGCTTGTCTGCGTGGCGTACGGCTTCGGGCTCACCCTCAGCGGTGGTGTGCGAGACGGGAGCGGGGGCGTGAGGCGCTGCTGGAGCAGCGGCGGTCGGTGTCACCACCGGCGGCGCAGCGGGCGCCTCGGCGGCCGGAGTCTCGTCGGTCGCGGCTTCGTGTGTTGCGCCCTCAGCGTGCTCGGTGTCGGGCGCGTCCTGGCCATCGGCCAGTTTGCGGGCGCGCGGCTTGGCCTTCTTGATGGTCGCCAGATCGACGGGCGCAGCGGTCTGCACCGCGGTCCCGCCGGCGTTGGACTCGCTGAACCACTCGCGGATCGTCGCCTCGAGGCCGGCCGACACGGTCGCCATGTGGTTCTTGATGTCGTCGAGACCCTCGGCGTGACACTTGGCGAGGACCGCCTTGGCTTCGACGCCGAGTTCCTTGGCAATCTGATTGAGACGTTTCTTGGCCAAACTTTTTGCTCCCGATGATTAACCATCGGTTCCACGGGCTTCAATGCCCGTGGCTAGGGGTTAGCGAATCTTGTCGATTCAGGGTTGTGCGGGGGTTTCTTCGCTGCTGCCGGCGGTTTGCTCGGCCGATGCGGCGGCGCGGTTGACGAGCATGTCCACGATGTCGCCGCCAGCGTCGACCGGAGGTGCGACGGGTTGGGCGGCGGGACGTGCGACGGGCGCCGGCCCGCCGAGGATCGCCGCGGCCTGCTGCTCGGCCGTGCCCACGGGTTCATCGACGATGCCCATCGCGCGTTTGCGATCGGCCTCTTCGCGTTCCTTGGCCTGCATCTCGGCGACGATCTTCGCCTTCTCGGCGCAGGTCTGGACGATCTTCGTGGCGATCTCCTGCGTCATGCCGAATTCCGCCAGATGCTCGACGAGCACCTCGGGGCCGAGTTCCTCGACGTCGAACACCGTGATGTAGCCCAGTGCGGCCAGACGATCGACGACCTCTTCCTTGACGCCTTCGACGGTCTTGAGCGTCTCGTCGAGGATGTCGAGGCCCTTCTGGAATTCGGCGGGCGTGAGGATGTCCACATCCCAGCCGGTCAGGCGGGCGGCGAGGCGAACGTTCTGCCCACGCTTGCCGATCGCCAGCGAGAGCTGATCTTCGTTGACGACGACCGTGGCGCGGCCGAGCTCGAAGCAGAGGCTGATTTCCACGATCTCGGCCGGACGCAGGGCGTTGCCGATGAGGACCTGCGAAGAATCGTTCCAGCGGACGACGTCGATTTTCTCGCCACCGAGTTCATCGACGATGTTCTTGATGCGGCTACCGCGGACGCCGACGCAGGCGCCGACCGCATCGACCTTCGAGTCGATGGAGCTGACAGCGACCTTCGTGCGGTGACCGGGCTCACGGGCCAGGCCCTTGATCTCGATGACGCGCTCGGCGACCTCGGGGACTTCGACTTCGAACAGACGCTTGATGAAGTCGGGGTGTGCCCGGCTCAGAATGATTTTGACCTGGTTGCCGACGTCGCGGACGTCGCTGATCAGGCAGCGGACGCGCTCGCCGGCGATGTGCTGCTCGCCGGGGATCTGTTCGCCGCGCGGCATGATCGCCTCGGCCCGGCCCAACGAAATCACCAGTGCGCCGCCCTCGTAACGCTGCGCGGTGCCGGTGACCAGTTCGCCGACGCGGCTGGAAAATTCGGAGAAGATGCTGGTGCGCTCGTCTTCGCGGAACTTCTGGATCATCACCTGCTTGGCGGTCTGGGCCGGGATGCGGCCGAGGCTCGCCAGCGGGATTTCCTGGGCGCCGCGGAAGATGGAGATCGCGCCGGTGTTGCGGTCGACCTTGCTTGAAAATTCGTCGGTGTCCTCGGCGCCGAAGTGCTTGCGCGCCGCGGAGACCATCGCCTGTTCGATGTCTTTGAACAGAACTTCCTTGTCGACATTCCTGTCGCGGGCGATGGCGTCGATGATTCGGAGCATTTCCTGGTTCATGTTGTCGAGTCCTTAATGCCCCTCTGCAATCGCAGAGGTTCGGATTGTCGTCCCCGTTGGGACCGTATTGTGAAAGCCGCCTCAAAACGATAAGGCCACGCCCCCGGCAATCCGGGAACCGCGTGGCCTGCGGGCGACCGCCTTTCGGCGGCCTCTTCGGGTTGGGCCGGTGATCTACATCATCGGCTCCCGAAAGTCCCGGGCCCTGCGTTTATCTGCCTGCGCACCAAGATGATGGGTCGCGTGCCTCATCGGCTCGCGCCCATCCCGTGCGAGGCAAACCTGTCGGAAAGAAGCTTCATCGGGAGTCTCCAAAGAGACCGTGTCCAGCCTGCAGATCGCCGACCGTCGATCCCGGCAATTTTCGTAAGTGTATGAGAATACGGGCATCTGTCAACTGAACGAGCCATCGCGGCGCTTCCCTCGCCCCGTGCCGCGTCGCATGGCGTTTATGGCAAACCGCCCCAGAGCCCCATCACGCGAGGCACCAGACCGCATTTTATCATCACTTGTGCTTGCCGTGTCCCTTGCCGCCACCGCCATGGCCGCGCCCACGTCCGTGACCTGAATGTCCGTTCTTCCGAGCCTGGTCGTTCTGCGGAGCGTTGGCCCGATCCACCGCCCGGATGGCCTGAACTTTTCTCGCCTCGGCCTCGAGGTACTTGCCCTCGGCGGCGAGTTTCACGGCCTCGGCCTGACGCCAAGCCTCATTGGCGGCCATGTATTCCGAATTGTTGCGGATCGTCTGTTTGAAGTCCCGATCGAGCTCACCGGCCCGTTTGGCCGCGTACGAGGTCTCCTCACGTGCCGCAATGAGCTCCGGGCTCTTGGCCGCTTCGGCTTCAATGATCTTGCTGATCTTGCTGTTGGCGGCGATCAGGTCCTTGGCCGCCGCAGCCATTTCCTGCGGATTGGTCGTCACACCGTTGGACTGCATCGCCTCAACACGTTCGCGTGCCGACTTCTCTTCGGCGGCCGCCGCGATGTAGTCGGGCTGGTCCCTGACCTTCTTGAGGATCGCTTCGTCGAGTTCGTTTCGACGGGTTTGCGACTGATGGTACTGGTCGCGGGCCTGAGACTTCGGACCGGTCTCGAACTCATGCCGGAGCCTGTTGAGAATGACGGCCGCGTTAGTCGACGCCGTCGAATACGCCGCGACGGCCAAAGCCAACTCCCTCGCGGCCGTGTTTTCAGAATTGGAGGCGTTGCTGAGCGACGATTGAGCGGCGGCTCTCTCGCGGCTACGGTCCTCACTCCCATTCTTGTTGTTCTTTTTATTGGATGGGCCGTTCTTGCCGTATCGATTCCCGCTGTGGTTTTGATTATTGGATTTGCCCACGCGTGCCGACGCTTCATCGGCAAGGAAACCCGAAAGGCAAACGCTCAGGGCGATGATCGGAACGAGGGATTGGCGATATTTCACGGTACCGGCTCCTGTCATTTTTGGGGAATCTGCGGGAAACCTGCGGCGGGAAGCGGCTCATCGGGCACCCGCCGCGTGAACGGCGGCGGACTTCATTGGGGACGGGTCGAATCGATCGCGTCCGAAAGCTGCGGGTTGGACAGCAGCTCGGCGATGTCGCGCTCCAGCCAGTGCTGAATCACGACCATGGGATCGGCCGCCACCAGGAGCTTGACCGACTTCTCCATCATCGGAAGGCGACTGGTGAACTCCGACGCTGGGAGCTTGCGCGCGGTGCGCAGCAGTTCCGCGATCGTGTTCCGCAGATCCTTGGACTTTTCAAGGTCCAGCCCGCCGATCAGCGTCCCCACGCTCTCCGCCGTCTCCTTGATCATGTCCTCCACCTCGTCGGCATTGGCCTCGCGAATGTCCGTCAGCGCATCGACGACATCCTGCTCGGGATCGGGCCCCTCGTCGGAGTAGGTGGCCAAGTAGCTCGTGACCTGCGGAGCTGAGAGTGTGCGGAGGAAGGTTGCGGCCTTGGTCCGCGACGCGGGCGTCAGCGTGATCTCATCGTCGATGCTGACATCTTCATCTTCATCAAGGGCGTCACGTTTGTCGGCCAGTTCGGTGACCTTTTCATCGTTGTTGGCTTTGCCCAGCGCATCGTGCAGGGCCTTGAGCGTCTCGATGTACTTGGCCGACGCCTTGGCCGGGTCGCGCGGGGTGCGGGGGTCGGCGGTGTCTTTGGCCAGCACCTTGAGGGCCTTCAACTGGTCCGCCGTCAGGTCCAGATCGTGCAAAGTCATCATCGCCGCGACCTTCAGGCTCAGGCGGTCGATGTCCGACGTGTCCGGGGGGGGCTCACCGCGAACCAGAGTGCCCGGAGCCGCAACAAGGGCGAGCATCAGCACGATGATCAGGCACTGGATCCGATTCATAGAAGCTCCTAGACGACGAGGATGGGTGGAAACGCGGCCCCGAAGAGGGCACCGATCCGGATGCCGCCGTGGTTTTAGAGAACCTCGGGTTATGGTGTTAACGGACGACCTGGGGCGGGCGTTGGTGGGGAAATCTTAAAAAAAAAAAAAGGGGGGGGGGGGGGCACCGATTATTTTTCGTGCTTCTCCCAACAAAAAGATGCCCGCGACGTTGAAAACAGTGGCGGCACCCCATTCCACGCCCTTCACATCCGGAGCTGAGAGCGTCATCGCTCGGCTCTGACAATCCACCTGATGACGATGAGGAACCCCATGATCAACCTGATGAAGTCTCTGCTCCCCGTCCTAGCGATCGCCGTCGTGGCGAGTTTTACGGCCTCCGATGCCTTGGCCAAGACCAAGCACAAGAGCAACCACAAAAGCAAGCACGACACCGCGTCGATCTTCGAGCTCGCAGACACCGACAAGGATGGCAAGCTCTCGCCCGATGAGTTCAAGGCCTACAAGGATTCCCACAGCGGCAAGAAGCATCACAAACACCACCACAAGAAGTATTAAGAGCTCAGAAAAGAACTCAACGCAGAGGTCGCGGAGGATGCGGAGAACGCCGAGAAGAAACGCATTTGAATCGAAAAACAAAGGTATTCTTCCTGCGTCCTCTGCGTCCTGCTCCGCGATCTCTGCGTTAAATCCCCGTTCTTTTAGGAACTCTAAGTCGATCACTGCGACCCGATATTCGCCCTCCAGGTCTCGGTGAAACTCCCGCGAAAGCCGGAGTTTTTTTTCTTTTTTGGGACGGAATGCCAACAATTCGCCGGGATGGACGTTGAACAGGTGTCTCACGTGTGATCCATGCCAAGTCGCGGGCCGGGAACGTCATCGCCCAGCCCCGAAACCGCAACCCGATGACGACGAGAGCTCCACCCATGCTCAGCTTCCGAAAAGCAATCATCCCGGCCATCGCCTTCGCACTCGTGGCCAGCCTTGGCGCAGCTTCGGCCTTGGCCAAGGATAAGGATCACGACAAGGACGACCACAAGAAGAAGCATCACCACCACAGCAGCATTGTCGCGGCCTTCGCCAAGATCGACACCAACAAGGACGGCACGCTCTCAGCCGAAGAAGTCGCCGCCCACAAGGCCGCCCATAAAAAGCACAAGAAGCACCATCATCACCACAAGACCGCGAGCGGCACCAAGACCGCCAAGTCCGGCAAGTCCGGCAAGTCCGGCACCAAGCACAAACACCATCACAGCAAGCACGCCGGCGGCAGCGTCTTCTCCAAGATGGACAAGAACAACGACGGCAAGGTCACCATCGAGGAGTTCAGGGCCTACCGCGCCGCGCACCACAAGGCCCACGCCCACAAGCACCACCACAAGAAGTAAGCCATCCCGGGCGGCCACGTGCCGCTCTCGATAAAACACTCCGCTCTCTCAAAGCCCCGGCACAAGCCGGGGCTTTTTTGCGCGGAGTGCATCTATCCACGCCACGACGCAATCGCCTCGCCCCTCCGGCGTTAGCTTGGCGTTCCTCTCCTTTGTCTCCGGGGGCTCGACATGGCTCGTACCCGTGTTCTGGCACTGCTTGCGGCGTTGCTGATGGTTCGTGCGTGGGATTCCAATGCCCGCGCCGCCGATGCGCCCGCGTCACCCGCTGCGCCCAAGCCCAACATCATCTTCTTCCTCGTCGATGACCTGGGCTGGCGCGACGTCGGCTACACCGGCAGCCGCTTCTACGAAACCCCGCACATCGACAAGCTCGCCGCGACCGGCCTCCGCTTCACGCAGGCCTACGCCAACTGCGCCGTCTGCTCCCCGTCGCGCTCCGCCATCATGACCGGTAAATATCCCGCGCGGCTCCACATCACCGACTACATCCCCGGCGAAGGCGACAAGCCCAACGGCGCCGTCAAAATCCCCGTGTGGCAAAAGTCCCTGCCGACCACCGAAATCTCCCTCGCTACCGCGCTCAAGAAAGCCGGTTACGCCACCGCTATCGCCGGAAAGTGGCACCTGGGCAACGGCGAATCACGCCCCGAACACCACGGCTTCGACGTCTCCATCGCTGTCAACAACGGCGGCCAACCCGGCTCCTATTTCCCGCCCTACGGCGACAAGGGCCCGCTCAAAGTCCCCGGCCTCGATGAAGACGGCGTCGGCCACCCCGATGCCTACCTCACCGATCGCCTCACCGAAGAATCGCAGAAGTTCATCGTCAAGCATCACGCCGACCATCCCGATCAGCCGTTCTTTCTGTATCTGGCGCATTACGCCGTACACGCGCCGCTGATGGCCAAGAAAGACCTCACCGCCAAATACGCCGCCAAGACGCCCGTTGATGCGCAGAAAAATCCCGTCTACGCCGCGATGATCGACAGCACCGATCAGTCCATGGGCGCGATCCTCTCGACGCTCGATCAGCTTCATCTCCGCGACAACACCATCATCATCTTCACCGGCGACAACGGCGGCGTCTCGCACACCACCAGCAACGCTCCCCTCCGAGCCGGCAAAGGCTTCCCCTACGAAGGCGGCACGCGTGAAGCCACTTTCATCTCCTGGCCCGGCCACATCGCCCCCGGCGATTGCGCCACGCCCATCATCGGCATGGATTTCTATCCCACACTCCTCCGCCTCGCCGGCGCTCCGCTCGATCACCCCGTCGATGGCGTGGACCTCTCCCCGCTCTGGCTCGACGCCGCCACCGCCGACGCCCCGATCCGCACACGCGATGCGCTCTTCTGGCACTACCCGCACTACTGGGGCGGCAAGGTCGCGCCCGTGACACCCTTCTCCGCCGTGCGCCAGGGCGATTGGAAGCTCATCCATTTCTACGAAGACCAGCACGATGAGCTCTATAATCTGAAGTCCGACCCGAGCGAAGCCATCGACTTGGCCAAGCAGCAGCCAGAGCAGGCCGAGAAATTGCGCACGCGGCTCGACGCATGGCTCAAGGATGTCGCCGCCCAGATTCCCGAACGGAAGAAGCCGTAACCAGCGATCTCACAACCCTCGCCCCCACAAAATCCATGAACACACGCATCCCTTTCATCCTGATCGCACTTGTGCTTTCTCCCCTTGCCGCGGCGCAGGCCGAGACGCTCACGCTCACCGCGCCGCTCGATTATCAAATCATCCAGCGTCAATCCAAGGCCGCCGGAACCATCACGATCAGTGGCAGCCTCACCGCAGCCCCGACGCCGACCATGATCGTCGAGGCGCGGATCGTCACCGGCGCCAAAGAGGGCGAGTGGCAGAAACTGACGCCCGTTTTCACGGGGAAAAACATCGATGCCGCGCTCCCCGCTCCGGCCGGCGGCTGGTTCCGCGTCGAGGTGCGGCTGATGAACGGCAGCGACGTGATCGCCAGCGCCGGAGTCGAACACGTCGGCGTCGGCGAAATCTTCGTCGTCGCCGGCCAATCCAACTCCGCCAACTTCGGTGAAGAGAAACAAAAGACCCAGACCGGCCGTGTCGCCGCATTCGACGGCAAACACTGGCGGCTCGCCCATGATCCGCAGCCCGGCGCCGGCGGCAACGGGGGCAGCTTCATGCCCCCTCTGGGCGATGCCCTGGTGCAGCGCTTCGATGTGCCCGTCGGCTTCATCGCCTGCGGCATCGGCGCGACAAGCGTGCGCGAGTGGCTGCCCAAGGGAACGCAGTTCCCCAATCCGCCGTCAAGAGAACACAACGTGACGCAGCTTCCCGGAGGCCAGTGGGAGAGCAAGGGCGGAATTTTCACGAACTTCGTTGATCGCATGAAGCAGCCCGGCCTTCGCGGCTTCCGGGCCGTGCTCTGGCATCAGGGCGAGAGCGATGCGAATCAGAAAGACAAGACGCGCACCCTGACCGGCCCGCTCTATCACGACTATCTCAAGCTCCTCATCACCGAATCACGCCACGCCATCGGCTGGGATGCGCCGTGGTTCGTCGCGCTGGCCAGCTATCACACGCCCGGCGACGAAGGCTCGCCCGACATCCGCGCCGCGCAGACGGCGCTCTGGAAAGAAGGCGCCGCACTCGAAGGCCCCGACAGCGACGCCCTGAAAGGAACCCTCCGTCAGGACGGCGGCAAGGGTGTCCACTTCAGCGGCCCCGGCCTCCGTGAGCACGCCGCGAAATGGGCCGAGAAAATCACACCCTGGCTCGAACAGCAACTCGCCGCCCCTCCGGAAAAAGTGAAATGAGCCGGGCGCCGCGTGCCATGCATTCGGCCCCGCGTGAGCATGTCCCCGAGACGAAGCACATGCCCACGCCGAGCCGAGGGCATGGCACACGGCGGGGGGCTTCCGCGTCATCGTTGCGCCGACCCTATCAAGGCGACTACGCCACTGCGATCGGACCATGTGTCGGCTCGCGATTAAACCCTGAATTTAAGCCATAAGAGGCGAGACGTAAAAATCAGTGCAACAATGACGACGGCCGCCAAACCCGCAGCATATGTCCACAATATCCATGCGCCATCGATGCGTTGGCTGACAAGCGATCCGCCGGCGAGATCGAAGGTGTAAAACTCCTGCAGGCCGAGATCGAACGTGTGACCTGCGAAATATTTTTGTCGCCGGGCGGTTGAGAGCAGCACGCGATCGTGCGTCGTGTTCAATTCAAATTCCTGATACCACTGCGTGTGGTAATCCCAAGTTGAGAAGGGAAGACAGTCGGGACGAGCAAAGCCGGTGAGTAGTTGGGAGCAATTGTACGTTTGAACAAGTGTGCCATCGGTGTAAAACGAAATTGCCGGATCGCTCTTAAAGCCAAACCGATTGAGCCACGCCACGTGCCGAAGATCGTCCGACCACAAAATATTTCTTTGGAAGTCCCACCAGTCGACTGGGGTATTGTCAAAAGTTGTTGACGGGTGAATCAGGCGGCGGCTCGGGTTCCGTCGGTGTAGGGGATTCCGGCGAGGATGTCGGGCAGGAGCTTTGAA
>JAYVTU010000118.1:0-6221 GCA_043788485.1 Planctomycetota bacterium | reverse complement strand
GGGGAACAAAGAGTCGAAAGGCGCGCTCACAGAACGGGAGTCGTAGTCGCAATATGTCGTTCCCGGTGGGAATGAAAAATAGAAACGCGTCGGGATTCGCGTCATTTCTGATCACATGATACTCCGACGACATCTCGCGCATGTTAACCGCTGGGATTGCAGTAAGGAATAAAAAACCCCGGCGTTGTCGCCGGGGTTTGTGGGAGCGGGGGAGCGCTAAGCCGCAAGCGGCGGAGCGGTCGCCAGACGCAATCAGATCTGCGTGCGGTGTTTGAGGCCGCGGACTTTCATGGGCAGGCCGAAGAGGTCGATGAAGCCGCGGGCGGCGGTGACGTCGTAGCCGGACATGGCGAAGCTGGCGAGCTTCGTGTCGTAGAGGCTCTTGGGCGAAGTGGCGCCGGCGACGGTCGCCCGGCCCTTGTAGAGCTTGATGCGGACCTTGCCGGTGACGACCTGGCTGGTGTTGTCGATGAAGGCCTGCATCGCCTCGCGGAGCGGGTGGAACCACTGGCCGTAGTAGACGAGCTCGCCGTAGCGGAGGGCCATCTGCTGTTTGAAGTGGTAGGTGTCGCGTTCGAGGCAGAGCTGTTCGAGGGCTTTGTGCGCTTCGTAGAGGATCGTGCCGCCCGGCGTTTCGTAGGTGCCGCGGCTCTTCATGCCGACGAGGCGGTTTTCGACGAGCGTGATCTGGCCGACGGCGTGCTTGCCGCCGATCTCGTTGAGCTTGGCGATGAGGTCGTGGCCGAGCAGCTTCTTGCCGTTGACGGCGACGGGGTTGCCCTTGCTGAACTCGATCTCGACGTACTCGGCCTTGTTCGGGGCCTGGCTCACGGGGACGGTGATGGTGTAGACCTGATCGAGGGCTTCCTTGCTGGGGTCCTCGATCTCGGCGCCCTCGTGGGAGATGTGCCAGAGGTTGCGGTCCTGGGAGTAGATTTTCTTCTTGGTCTGCGCGATGGGGATGTTGTGCTTGATGGCGTAGTCGATGGCGGTCTCGCGATCGTTGAGGCCATCGGCGAGGAACTGCGGGTCTTTCCACGGGCTGATGATCTGGAGTTTCGGATCGAGTGCCATGGCGGTGAGTTCGAAGCGGACCTGGTCGTTGCCCTTGCCGGTGGCGCCGTGGCCGACGGCGTCGGCTCCGGTCTGATGCGCGACGAGGACCTGGTGCCGGGCGATCAGCGGGCGGGCGATGGAGGTGCCGAGGAGGTAATCGCCTTCGTAGGTGGCGTGGGCGCGGAGCATGGGGAAGCAGTACTGCTCAGCGAACTCCTTGCGGAGGTCCTTGACGATGACCTCATCGGCGCCGCTGGCGTAGGCTTTTTTCTCGATGCCTTTGAGTTCGGAGCCCTGGCCGAGCTCGGCGGCGAAGGCGACGAGCTTGACGCCGGGGTAGCGGCCCTTGAGCCAAGGGAGGATGACGGAGGTGTCCAGCCCGCCGGAGTAGGCGAGCACGATCTTCTTGGGATTGGGCAGAGTGGCCATGGTGTGTTACTTTCTGCGGAGTAGAGGGCGGAAACGAGCGGCGGATTATACGAAAATAAGATGCGGAAGCCACGAGGCAATCGCCACGCCGCCACCGACGTTAAACTCCTCAGACACCGCACCCCAACTCGTGAGTCCCACCATGAACCTCCGCCACGCCCTGTGCACCGCCGCCGTCCTCTTCTCCGCTCTCGCCGGCTCCGTCGGCGCCGAAGAGGGCGCCGCGCCCACCGGCCCCAACTTCAAAGACACCCCCGGCAAATACTTCGACATCCTCCGCGATGGCAAGCCGCTGCTCCGCTACATGTACGAATACGATGCCAGCACGCCCGACACGCTCAAGGAAACCTACAAGGTCTACAGCCACGTCTTCGCGCCCGACGGCACGACCACGCTCACCAAAGGCGCCGCCGGCCAGGGCTCCGATTTCCCACACCACCACGGCATCTTCGTCGGCTGGAACGGCATCAAGGTCGGTGACAAGTCATACGACCTCTGGCACATGAAGGGCACGACCATCACGCATTCGAAGTTCCTCAGCTCGCAGGATGCCAACGGCGTCCTCGGCTTCACCGCGCTGATCAACTGGAACAGCGACAAGAACACGAAGCCCATTATTGAGGAGAAGCGCACGTTCGTTGTGCATACCGACGACACCGCCGCGCACCTGAATCTCGACTTCACAACCGAGCTCAAGGCTGTCGCCGGCGACGTCTCGCTGAACATGGACAAGGAACACGCGGGCGTGCAATACCGGCCGAGCCTCGACGTGACGAAGAACAAGAGCGCGAAATACGTCTACTCCGATGAGAGCGTCAAAGAGCTGGACACCAAGGGCGGCAAGCTGCCCAAGGACATGCCCTGGGTCGCGATGACCTACAAGATGGCCGACGGTTCGGTGTGGACCGTCGAGTACATGAACAGCCCGGCGAATCCCAAGAACACCGAATGGTCCGCCTACCGCGACTACGGCCGCTTCGGCGCGATCGTCAGCACGAAGATCAAGAACGGCGAAACTCTCACGCTCAAGTGCCGCATCCGCATCACCAAGGGCGAAGCGCCCAGCCGCGAGGAACTCAACAAGCAGTACGCGGCGTTCGCGGGGAAATGATCCTGAATCGGGTGCCACGGCCAGCGCAGGCTCTGCGGAGTCGGCCGTGTGCCATGGCAATCATCACGGGGAACACGGCCGACTCGAAGACTCGCTGGCCGTGGCACCCAAACCGTTCGCATCCTCACGACATCGTCCGCCACGCGCACCACATCGCGTAGGCCCATGTCATCGCGCCCAGCGCCACCGCCGCCCAGACGATCATCGCGTCACGGGATTTCATACACACCTCGATCCACGCGGCGCAGCCCCAGCGGCAGCATCTCCTCGGCTTCCTTGAGATCGGTGGGCTTGACCGACACGATCAGCCACTTCGCCCCCGCTTCTTTCCAGCCGCGGATCTCTTCGAGCGTCGGGGGCTGATCGGTGTAGAAAAGGTGGCGCCGCAACGTCGGGCCATGCATCGCCGCGACCGGGCCGGAGTGCGTCGGCGCGAAGATGACGACGGGCTTCTCATCGGGCAGTTGCTCGATGGCGGTGTAGAGCCAGCTGTGCTCAGTGAAAGCCGCCGTCGCCGTCAGCGGCACCCTCTCGAGGCCCGCCTCCTGCCAGTAGTTCCGGATGACCGGCGGCGCGGTCGTGCACAGGCCCGCATAAATCGAAGGCATCGCCGCCAGCGCGATCATCGCCAGCCAGATTTTGCGCTGGTTCTCGGCAAGACGCGGCACCATCGCCGCGGCGCAGATCACCATCACCATCGCAAGGAACGCGAAGAAGCGCCCGAACCAATCATCGTGCTCGACGGCTGCCGCCAGGAAGAGCGCGATGCCAAGCACCGTGATCAGCGCCGCGCGGCTCCCCGGCGCTCGCCAGAGCATGAACAGCAGCGCCACACCCCCGAGCCCCGCGGCGACGACCCCGAAGCCCGAGCCGTATTTCACATCGGCGCGCACGACCGATTTCCGATCGTCCCACATGCGGTGCGTCAGCAGGTCCTTCAGGTTCACCACGAGATGGTTGACGTTGAGCCGGCCGACCTTGTCGGCGATGTCGCGATCGCCCTTCAGATGGATCGGGCCGACGTTCACGGTCGCCGGGTAGAGCGGATTGCCCCAGACGTGGGCATCGCGGAGGTACCAGAATCCGCCGAGCGTCGCGCACATCAGCAGCAGGACGTACCAGCGGACGGCGATGACGGCTCCGGGGCCGCAGAGTGCGGTCTCGCGGCGGAAGAAACGGAACGCACCGAGCGCCAGCAGCGGCGGGGCCATGGGAAGCAAGGTCGCCTTGATGCCCAGCGCCGTCAGCAGGAAGCAGGCACTGAGCACGAAGTGCATCGCCGAGACGCGGCGCGTCATGAGCGGCGCGATCGTGCCGAGGATGAGCGTGGCGATCGCCATGTCGTTGAGGCCCGAGACCGCCTGCGCCCAGAGGACCGGCAGCGTGGCGACGAGGCACGACGCCAGCAGCGCGATCCGCGGCCGGCATCCCATCTGCCGCGCCCAAGTCCAGCAGACCGCCACCGCCATCGCGACCCAGTGCAGGTTCGCCAGCACCGAAAAATTCAGCGACCGCGTCGGCAGCATCCACCACGCCGCCAAGAGACTGTGGCCCATCGGCCACCACGACCGCGGGTCGGGCCAGTTGTGGTCGGCGACGCGGGCGTTGACGATCCAATCGGTCGGCGGGGCGAGGTGATAGGTCGTCACGTCCGGCAGATAGGGCCCGACGAGCGTGCCGAGCACGGCGATCACCGCGGCCATGCCCAGCAGCAGCAGCAGGGCGGGGATGAGGCGCAGCGGGCCGATCGCGCGGGCCGTCCGGCGGATGCGCCGCTTGTAAATGTTCAGCTCCGCGGCGATGGCCGGGACCGTCGATCCCGCGATGCAGAGGATGAACAGCGAAAGGCCGACGACGCGCCATGTCACGATGTCCATCCGCCCCGCGAGGCCCGTGAGCAGGACGATGAGCTGAATCATCACGACGTGGATCAGCAGCGCCGCCATGGGCATGAAGCGCAGCGGCCGGATGCGCAGCGCCGCCGCGGCGAGCAGCGCCGCCAGTGCGGTGATGAAATTCAACGCGAGCAGGTCGAGCATGGAGAACATCATAACGGGGGAGGAAAAACAGCGAACGCAAGTTGCAAAAACGGCTCACTGCGGCGCGGGATCCTGCGGGGCGGCGGGTTGCTCGGGCGCCGGCGTTTCGACCGGCACCGGTTTCGGCGCGGGCTTGACGGTCTTCTTGGGCATCGGGATCGGCACAGGCTTGGACGGGCCGACCGGGGTCTGGAAATACGCTGAGTGCGAGGACGCGGTGCCGGTCGTCGTCTTGCCGGGCGCGTTGTCGTTGGCATATTTGACGATCAGGGCCGTGATCCCGATCACGCACAGGAGCATGGCGATCGCGGCGACGAGTGTTCCGTTGCCGGCGTGTTTGCGGCGCATGCTGCGTGCCGGAGCCGAGAGGCGCGCCGCCATCGGGGGCAGATCATCGGGCTCGAAATCCACCGACCCCGATCGGGACCGCACCGGCGCTTCGGCGCCGTCGAGTTCGTAATCGATGGCGCTCGCGGCGTCGCGCAGCTCGGCCAGCAACTCGTTGTAATCGGCGTATCGGTCCGCGGGTCGGCGCTCCAGCAGGCGGGCGATGATCGCGGCTGTGCCCTCCGAGAGATCATCGCGGGAAAGGCGGATGTCGGGCGCCGGGCTCTTGAGCCGGGCCGTGGCGATCTCGCGCGACGTGGCGCCGCTGAACGGCGCGTGAGCCGTCAGCACGTGGTAGAGCAGGCAGCCCAGGCTGTACATGTCCGACTGGATCCCGGCGCTCTGGCCCTTGAGCTTCTCGGGCGCGATGTACTGAGGCGAGCCCCAGACCTTGCCGGACTCCGTGAGCTTCTTGCCCAAGAGGTCCAGCCCGAAGTTCATCACCACCGCGACGCCCGTCGGCTGGATCACGATGTTGTCCGCCTGAAGGTCGCCGTGCGTCGCGCCCAGCGACGCGGCCTCCTGAAGACCCTGCGCCACGTCCGTCGCGAGCCCCAGCGCCTGCTGCTCCGTGAGCATCTGCCGATTCTCGATCAGCGACCGCAGCGAATCGCCCTCGACAGCTCCGATCACCAGATAGGTCATCTGATGCGACTGGCCCAGCGACAGCACGCGCGCCAGATTCGGATGCTTGCTCTTGGCCAGCGCCCGCGCCTGCGCCACGAAACTCTTGAGCAGGTCCGCGTCGTCGGCGTGAGGCTTGCAAACCTGCAATATCACCTGCTGATGGATCGTCGGCTCGACCGCGCGGAAAACCCACGCCACCGCGCCACGCGCCACAATCGCGCTGACCAGAAACGGCCCGAGCTGCCCGCTGACCGTCAGCGGCTTAGCGCAGTACGGGCACGGCACCGTGCTCAGCAGCGGCCAGGTCCCCGTCGAAACCCGCTTGCCGCAGTGCCGGCAAACAATCACCGGCACGCGCTCCAGCGGGATGTCGAGTTGTACCGGTTCGTCAGACACGCCAAGAAGCCTCCACCCGCCGGAAACCCACACCCCGACGGTGACCCAACCATCTTATCCGAAACCGGGGGATTTTCGATCACCCACGCCGATTTTGATATCCCCGCTGTTCATCTCAGCCTCTTCCCAGCCGCGGGCCAACGGACCGCGCTGTGCAGCCCTCGCGGTCCGTTGGC
>JAYVTU010000117.1:0-14258 GCA_043788485.1 Planctomycetota bacterium | reverse complement strand
CGCGTATCTCAAGGCTGTCGCCAAGGGCATGCTCAAGGTGATGGCGAAGATGGGCATCTCGACGCTGCAGTCCTACAAGGGCGCGCAGATTTTCGAGGCGGTCGGCCTCGGCGAAGAGGTCATCGACCGCTGCTTCGTCGGAACGCCGAGCCGCATCAAGGGCGTCGATCTCAAGGTCATCGCCACCGAATCGCTGCGTCGTCACGCACTGGGCTACCCGGCGCGTGAAGAGGTGCGGCTGCCCGTGCTGCCCAACCCCGGCGAGTTCCACTGGCGCGCCGACGGCGAGCGCCACATGTGGGACCCGCAGGCCATCGCCGACATCCAGGTCGCTGCGCGTTCCAACGACGCCGCGGCGTACTGGCGCTTCGCCAAGCACACCAACGAGGAAGCGACGCGCAACGCCACGCTGCGCGGCCTGCTGCAATTCAAGAAGGGCGTCCAGCCCGCTGTGCCGCTCGATGAAGTTGAGCCGGCCAAGAATATCCTGCGCCGATTCGTCACCGGCGCGATGAGCTTCGGCTCCATCTCCGCCGAGGCGCACGAGACGCTGGCCATCGCCATGAACCGCATCGGCGGCAAGTCGAACACCGGCGAAGGCGGCGAGGATCCCCGCCGTTTCGCGCCGCTTCCCAACGGCGACTCCAAGCGCTCCGCGATCAAGCAGATCGCCAGCGGCCGCTTCGGCGTCACGATCGGCTACCTCACCAACGCCGACGAACTGCAGATCAAGATGGCCCAGGGCGCCAAGCCCGGCGAGGGCGGCGAACTGCCCGGCCACAAGGTCGACGCGATCATCGCCAAGACCCGCTACTCCACACCGGGCGTCGGCCTCATCTCCCCGCCGCCGCACCACGACATCTACTCCATCGAAGATCTCGCGCAGCTCATCTTCGATCTCAAGAACTCGAACCCCGCCGCTCGCATCAGCGTGAAGCTCGTCAGCGAGGTCGGCGTCGGCACGATCGCCGCGGGCGTCGCCAAGGCGCACGCCGATCACATCCTGATCTCCGGCGATTCGGGCGGCACGGGCGCCTCGCCGCTGACGAGCATCAAGCACGCGGGTCTGCCGTGGGAGTTGGGCCTCGCGGAGACGCACCAGACGCTGGTGATGAACGACCTGCGCAGCCGCGTGACGGTGCAGACCGACGGCCAGATGAAGACGGGCCGCGACATCGTGATCGCCGCGCTGCTGGGCGCCGAGGAATTCGGCCTGGCCACAGCGCCGCTCATCACGCTCGGCTGCATCATGATGCGCAAGTGCCACCTGAACACCTGCCCCGTCGGCATCGCGACGCAGGACCCGGCGCTGCGCAAGAAATTCGCCGGCCAGCCCGAGCACGTGATCAACTATCTGTTCATGGTCGCCGAGGAGGCGCGCGGCATCATGGCCGAGCTCGGCTTCCGCTCGATCGATGAGATGGTCGGCCGCGTCGATGTGCTGCAGACGGATGCGGCGATCAAGCACTGGAAAGCGGAGCACCTGGACCTGACGCCGATCCTGACACCCGCGCAGAAGCCGCACGCCGGCGTGAAGGTGATCAAGAGCATCCCGCAGGACCACGGCATCGCCGAGGTCATGGACGTCAAGCTCATCGAGCTCTGCAAGCCCGCGATCGAGCGCGGCGAGAAGGTGAAGGTCGAGCTGCCGATCTGCAACCTCAACCGCACCGTCGGCACGACGCTGAGCCACACCATCGCCAAGACGCGCGGCGACGCGGGCCTGCCCGACGGCACGATCCACCTCAAGTTCACCGGGTCCGCGGGCCAGAGCTTCGCGGCGTGGGCGAGCAAGGGCATGACGATGGAGATCGAGGGCGACGCCTGCGACTACGTCGGCAAGGGCCTGTCGGGCGGCACGGTCATCGTCTACCCCGACCGGCGCGCGACCTTCGCGCCGGAAAGCAACATCATCATCGGCAACGTGGCGCTCTACGGCGCGACATCGGGTCTCGCATTCTTCCGCGGCCGGGCGGCGGAGCGATTCGCGGTGCGCAACAGCGGCGCCCGGGCGGTCATCGAGGGCGTCGGCGACCACGGCTGCGAGTACATGACCGGCGGGCGCGTCGTGATCCTCGGGCCCACGGGCCGAAACTTCGCCGCGGGCATGTCCGGCGGCGTCGCCTACGTGCTGGACCCCGAGAAGAACTTCATCGAGCGGTGCAACCTAGGCACGGTCGAGCTCGAAAAGATGGAAAACGAGGCGGACATCGCGGACCTCCGCCGCATGCTGATGCTGCACGCCCGCGTGACCGGCTCGACCGTCGCAGCGCGTGTCCTGGAAGACTGGGAAAACCAGCTGACGAACTTCGTCAAGGTTATGCCGACCGATTACAAGCGCGTGCTCGCCGAGCGCATGGATCACGATGAGGAACTCGAAGCGCCCGTGCACCTCGAGGGCCACGTCCACGCCGAGTACAGCGCCCAGTACGAGACCCGCTGATTCAACCTCTGAGAAACGTCGACGACCCGCCGGCCTCCGCCTGCGGCTATTAAGGAACGAGTGATGGGCAAGCCAACCGGTTTCAAGGAATTCCAGCGCAAGGCGGTCCCCTACCGCGACCCGCTGCTGCGCATCAGCGACTTCGCCGAGATTTACACCGAGCCCGACGAGGGCCAGCTCAAAACGCAGGGCGCCCGCTGCATGGACTGCGGCGTGCCCTTCTGCCAATCCGAGAACGGCTGCCCTATCGACAACCTCATCCCCGAGTGGAACGATCTGGTCTACCACGGCCGGTGGCGCGAGGCGCTCGATCGTCTGCACAAGACCAACAACTTCCCCGAGTTCACGGGGCGCGCCTGCCCCGCGCCGTGCGAAGGCGCGTGCGTGCTGGGCATCACCGATCCGGCCGTCACGATCAAGAACATCGAGAACGCGATCATCGACCGCGGCTTCGCCGAGGGTTGGGTCGTGCCGCAGATCGCCGCCAAGCGCACGGGCAAGACGATCGCGATCATCGGCTCGGGTCCCGCGGGGCTCACCGCCGCGCAGCAGCTCGCGCGCGCCGGGCACAGCGTCACCGTCTACGAGCGAGCCGACCGCATCGGCGGGCTGCTCATGTACGGCATCCCGAACATGAAGCTCGACAAGGGCGTCGTCGAGCGGCGTCTCGATCAGATGCGTGCGGAGGGTGTGAAGTTCGTCACCGGCGCGGATGTCGGCAAGAACGTCGACATCAAGAAGCTCTACGATGAGAACGACGCGGTGCTCTTCGCCACGGGCGCCACGAAGCCGCGCGACCTGCCGATCCCCGGTCGGCACCTCAAGGGCGTGCATTTCGCGATGGAGTTCCTGACGCTCAACACCAAGAGCCTGCTCGACTCGAGTCACACCGACTCGCAATACATCAACGCCAAGGACAAGGACGTCATCGTCATCGGCGGCGGCGATACCGGCGCCGACTGCATCGGCACGTCGCTGCGACATGGCTGCAAGAGCATGGTCAACTTCGAGCTGCTGCCCCAGCCGCCCGAGAGCCGCGCCGCCGACAATCCCTGGCCGACATGGCCCAAGATCCTCCGCACCGATTACGCCCACGCCGAGACCGAAGCGAAGTTCGGCAATGATCCGCGCACGTATTCCATCTCGAGCAAGGAATTCGTCGGCGACGCCGCGGGCAACCTGACCGGCGTCAAGACCGTGCAGCTCGAGTGGGTCAAGGAAAACGGCAAGTTCACGCCCAAGGAAATCGCCAGCTCCGAGAAGGTGTGGAAGGCGGACCTCATCATGCTCGCCATGGGCTTCCTCGGCCCCGAACACTATGTCGCGACGCCGCTGGGCATCAAGCTCGATCCGCGCAGCAACTACGAGGCCCAGCACGGCCGATTCACCACGAGCATCCCCAAGCTCTTCGCCGCCGGCGACTGCCGCCGCGGTCAGAGCCTCGTCGTGTGGGCCATCAACGAGGGCCGCGGCGCCGCCCGCGCCATCGACGAGTTCCTCATGGGCGAGACCGACCTGCCGGCGCCGGGGATGACCGACCTCGTCGCGGCACGCTGAACTTGTCCTCCGCCTCATCAACACCCGCCGAACCCGATGCGCCGCACGACGCCTACGCGGCATGGCGGCATGCGCCGTTCCGCAATTATCTCGGATCATTTTTGCTCGTCTGGCTCGCGCAGCAGATCGCGACCGTCGCGGTTGACTGGGAAATCTACACGCGCACCAACTCGGCGATGGCGCTGGGGTGGATCGGGCTCGTGCAGGCCCTGCCGATCATCGTGCTGGCGCTGCCCGCGGGGCATCTGGCGGATCGGTATAGCCGCAAGGCGATCGTGATCCTCTGTGCGGCGATCAGCACCGCCGCGATCGCGGCTCTCGTGGCGATCGTCGCGCTCAAGCTGCCGGAGCTCTGGATCTACAGCCTTGTCCTGCTCGACGCCATGGCCCGCGCGATCGGCTGGACCGCGCGCGGCTCGCTCATGCCGCAACTCGTGCCCTCCAAAATCTTCACCAACGCCGTCACGTGGAACAGCACGACGTATCAGATCGCCGCGGTCATCGGCCCGGCGATGGGCGGCGGGATCATCGCCTGGTCGGTGCCCGGCGCGTTCGCCGCGTCGGCGGCGATGCAGTTCGTCTCCGTGCTCCTCATGCTCGGTCTTCGCCCCATAGCCTCCGAACGCAGCACCGAGCCCGCGACGCTCCGCACGCTCCTGGCCGGCGTCCGTTTCGTCATCGGAACGCCGCTGATCGCCGCGACGATCTCGCTCGATCTCTTCGCCGTGCTGCTGGGCGGCGCGGTGTATCTGCTGCCCATCTACGCCAAGGACATCCTGCATGTTGACGCGACCGGCTTCGGCATGCTCCGCGCCGCGCCCGCCATCGGCGCGGTGACCATGGCGATGTTCCTCGCCCACCGCCCGCCGATGCGCCGCCCCGGCGTCGCCCTGCTCTGGGCCATCGTCGGCTTCGGCGTCGCGACGATCATCTTCGGCGTCTCACGCTGGTTCTGGCTCTCCATGCTCATGCTCGCCCTCACCGGCGCGTTCGATAACATCAGCGTCCTCGTCCGCCACTCGCTCGTGCAACTGCTCACGCCCGACAAGATGCGCGGACGGGTCACGGCGGTCAACAACGTCTTCATCGGCGCCAGCAACGACCTAGGCGGCCTCGAATCGGGCTTCACCGCCGCATGGTTCGGCGTCATCCCCTCCGTCGTCGCCGGCGGCGTCGGCACTATCCTCGTCGTCCTCGCTGCGAATGCGATCTGGCCGCAGGTCCGCAAGCTCGGCGCTCTGCACGAACTCCGCCCCGGGCCGGTGACCAGCGCAAGCGACGCCGAAGGCCTCGCCTGATTTATTTAGCCGGCGAGCTCGCTCGCCGTAAACCACATCGATCACGCACGCGTCAGCATCGCAACAAACGTCACCGCGAGCACGGCGAGGAAGAGCACGGCGGCGCAGCCGGATTTTGCAGGCGCGGTGAATTTTTCGGGGGAGTCCTGGCGCAGGCCGGCTTCGTGGGTTTCGACGGCGTCCTTGGCGCTCTTGAGATCGCAGCCGATGAAGGTGCGGTAGAGTTTGATCGCTTCGATCTTGCGGCCGGCGTAGAGGGCGGCTTCGATCTGCTGCCACTGTTCTTCGTTGAGTTCGCTCATGGGTTTGGGATTGTAATGCCACGCGAATAAAAAAGGCGGCACACGAGGTGTGCCGCCGCTTCATTTTTTCGGAGCGTTAAGCCGCAAGCGGCGGAGGATCAGGCTTTGGGTTGCTCGGCGGGGGCGGGAGCTGCGGGCGCTGCCGGAGCGGCAGGTGTGGGAGCCGGAGCAGGCGCCGGGACGGCGGGAGCGGGGGTCACGGCCGGCGCGGGCGTCGCATCGGCGGGCTTCTCGGGGACGCCGGCGGAGCTGAGCTTGTCGATGGCCTTGGCGCGGATGATGTTGAGCTTCAGCGACGCATCGTATTCCTTGACGCCTGCGACGCCGACGAAGTTGCCGAGCAGGGTTTTGAGGTCATCGCTGAGAGCGGTCTTGGGATCGAGCTGAACGTACGCGCTGGTCAGGCCGTTGAGCGGATCGACGAGGCGGTAGAGCGCGGGGAGCTTCTCGCCGTTATAGACGGTGGACGCGTTGAGGCGGCCGATGGCGATGTAGACCTTGGGCTTGCGGGCCTCGTCGTCGTCGCGCGCCTTCTTGTTGTCGATGAGGCGCTGCTTCTCGGCCAGGAGCTGCTTGGTGGAGGCCTGGACTTCGAGGCGATCGGTGAGCTGCGCGATGCGGGCCTTGACCATCGCCTTGTCGGCGGAGCTGAGGTCCTCGAGCGAGAGGAGGCGTTCGTAATCGACGCGCATCTCGGCGATCGGCTGGTGCGTGAGCGGGAGCTTGAGCATCTCTTCGAGACGCTGCTCGAGGGCGAGGAGCTTGACGTGCGCGCTCTCGATGACGGGCTCAGCGGGAGCGGGCGTCCCGGGGGCGGGAGCGGCGGGAGTCGCGGGCTCGGCGGGCTTGGGGGGCTCGGGGATGGTGAGCGGGGCCGGAGCGGGGACGGGAGTCGGCGCGGGCGCGGGGGTCACGGCCGGCGCGGGGGCCGGTGCCGGAGTGGGCGCCGGTGTCGGGAACAGGCTGGGCGATGGAGCGGGCGCCGGGGTGACGACAGGGGCGGGAGTCGGCGCAGGAGTTGGCGTTGGCGTAACAACCGGCGCCGGCGCAGGAGGCGTGACCGGGGCCGGAGGCGCCGCGGCGGCGGTGGCCGCGGCGATTTGTTCCGCGGTGGCCTTGGCGATGAACTTCTCGCTGACGTAGAGGGCGGTCTGCGGGAGCGGCGCGATCTTGTAGAAGCCCCGGTCCTCACCGAGCACCTTCACCTTGTCGCCGGTGTTGAGGTGGCTCTGCTGGGCGTAGCTCTGCTCGGGGCCATCGGGGTGCGGAGCGCGGACGCGGACGCCGGTGCCATTTACCGAGCCGTTGCCGTCGGCGTCCTTGATCACGTAGTCCTTGGAGACGTAGAAAAACGCGCCGCCCGGCGGGACGATCTGGAACCAGCCGTAGACGTTCTTCTGCACGTCCACGATCGCTCCCTTCGAGAGCTTCGTGACGATGTAGTAGTTCTCGCTGGCTCCGGCGCGGATGTTCACGTCGTCGGTCGTGACGATGCCCTTGAACGGAAACTCATCGGCGACGGCCGCCCCGGCGAGCCCGAACGAAACCGCTGCGATGACTGCCCAAACCCTGACGATTGCCATGGTGCACCCTTCCTTAGGTTGTTAACATACCGACACTATCGCTCCGGCCGATATTCGTCAAGAAATCCGGGGGCTTGCCAAGACGCGAGCCACAACCACCCTGCGGATGATATCCATGAAATCCCTTGTTTCTTTGATGAACACCACGCTGCTCGGCTGCGCACTTCTGGCACCGCTCGCCCTGGCCGGCTGCGAAGATGCGCTCTCCCGCAACGACTCGACCGAACTCCGCGAACAGATCATCGCCGCCCACCGCAAGGAGCTGGCCGCCAGCGCCAATGCCGTGACCGTCGATCTCGTCCCCTCGGCCAGCGATTCCTACCTCGACAAGCACCCCGACCGCATCAAGGAGCTCGACGCCGTGAGCGGCCCCGATGCGTACAAGAAAACGCAGCTCGACCCCGGCAAGCCGCTCGACGGCAAGCCCGTCACGACCGTCGCCCTCTCGCTGCAACAGGCCATCCGCCTTGCGGCACAAAACAACGTGGACATCGGCGTCGCGCGGATCCAGCCGGGCATCAGCCAGGCCCAGGTCGCCAGCTCCGAGGCCGCGTTCGACGCCGTCTTCTTCACCGACGCCAGTTGGAACAAGATCGACCGCCCCCAGCCCGTCCGCCTCATCTCGCAGGCCAATCCGAATAATCCCGCCACCACCACGCTCGTCACCGTCGGCCAGCCCGTCCAGGTCAACGACGCCGGCAACCTCAGCACCGGCATCCGCAAGCCGCTCGAAACCGGCGGAACGCTGACCATCTCCACCGGCTTCGATTACCTGAACAACAAAACGCCCGATCTCATCACCTCGCCCAATCCTTCTTACACCTCCAATCTCCTCATCGACCTCAAGCAGCCGCTGCTCCGCAACTTCGGCGAGTACGTCAACCACGCCCAGATCAACATCAACAAAAACGCCCAGCGCCGCGATGTACTCGCCCTGCACAACCAGATGCTCACGACCATCTCGGAGACCGAGCAGGCGTACTGGAACCTCGTCTTCGCGCGCGAGTCGCAGGCGATCGCGCAGAACCTGCTGGACATGACCCTTGCCGCACGCAAGATCCTCAAGGATCGCCAGGATTTCGACGTCAACCCGATCCAGACCGCGCAGGTCCAGAGCTTCGTCGATCGCCGCCGCGGCGACATCATCCGTGCCCAGCGCCTCGTCCGTGACGCGACCGACACGCTCAAGCGTCTCATCAACGATCCGAGCCTCCCGATCTCCAGCGAGACGCTGATCGTGCCCTCCGACGCCCCGATCGAGGTGCCGCTTTCGTACAACCTGCTCGACGCGGTCACCACTTCGCTCCAGCACCGCCCCGAGGTCCGCGCTGCGATGCTCGGGATCGACGATGCCTCCATCCGCCAGCAGGTCGCCGACAATCAGCGTCTGCCGCAGTTGAATCTCGAAGCACAGATGGCATACCGTGGCCTCAACAATGATCTGGGCGGCTCCTACCGCGCACTGGGCGACGGCGATTTCATCGAGTATCTGGTGAGCATGCAGTTCGAGGCCCCGATCGGCAACCGCGCCGCAGAAGCCGATTACACCCGCTCCCGCCTGGAACGCCGCCAGGCGGTGGGCCAGTACCAGCGTGCGGTGCAGGATGTGGTCCGCGACGTCAAGCAGCAGCTGCGTGGGCAGCAGGAATCGTGGCAGCTGATCGGCATCACCCGCGCCGAGCGCCGCGCCACCGCCGAGAATCTCCGGGCCATCAACGTCCGCGAGAACCAGGGCGAAGCCCTGACGCCCGAGTTCCTGCTGGACCTCAAGCTCACCACGCAGCAGCGCCTCGCCGACGCCGAGACGCGCGAGATGCAGGCGATCATCGATTACAACGTGGGCATCATCAAGCTGCGCCAGTCGATGGGCACGCTGCTGGAGCACGACCAGATCGACCTCGCCTGGCCCGACACCATGTTCGACGACGCCGGGGCGCCGACGACCGCGGTCGAGAAGATCAACGCCAAGAAGTAATCACGCCGTCGCGAATATCGGGCGGTTCATCGATTCGATCGCGTCCTGGTACACCTCGACACAGCTCGTCGCGGCGCCGTCCCAGGTCAGGGCCCGCACCTCGATGTCGGCGTGCTCGCGCAGCGTCTGGCTCAGCGGCGGGTGACGCAGCACCGCGACGATCTTGTTGGCGATGTCATCGACGTCCCAGAAATCCACCTTCAGCGCGTGCTGCACGACCTCGGCGACGCCGGAGTTGCGGCTGATGATCACCGGCACATCGTGACGGATCGCCTCGAGCGGCGCGATGCCGAAGGGCTCGGAGACGCTGGGCATCACGTAGACGTCGGCCATGCGGAAGACGCGATCGACGTGCTTGCCGCGGAGGAAGCCGGTGAAGAGCACCTTGTGGCCGATGCCCATCTCGTTGGCGAGTTGAATCACGCGCTCGATCATGTCGCCTGCTCCGGCGACGACGAACTTCACATTCTCGACCTTCTCGAGCACCTTCCGGGCGGCGGCGATGAAATACTCGGGGCCCTTCTGCATCGTCACGCGGCCGAGGAAGAGGACGATCTTGTCGCTCTTCTTGATGGGTTCGCGCGGGATCGCCGGTCCCTTGGAATCGATGCCGTTGTAGACGACCTGCACGCGCTCGGCGGGCAGGTCGTAGCGACTGATGCATGTCGTGGCGGTCAGATGCGAGACGCAGATGACGGTCAACGCGGCGTGCATGCCACGCCGCTCGATCTCGTAGATCGGGCGGTAGACCGATTCGCCGGCGCGGTCGAACTCTGTGGAATGCACATGCACGATCAGCGGCTTGCCGGAGGCGGCGGCGATGGCCTGACCGGCGGGGAAGGTCATCCAGTCGTGGGCGTGGATGACGTCGAACTCTTCGCCGCGCGTCATCTCAAGGCACATGCGGGCATAGCGCTGGGATTCGGAGAGGACATCGCCGGAGTAATCGGCACTGGAGGTGTGCAGCGGCTTGGCCTGCGGGGCGAGGCCGGCGGCGGCGAGCGCGGCGGCACGCTCCGCGGCGCGTGCGTCTTCCGCGGCGGCGCCGAGCTCTTGGGCCGCATGCGCTCGGGCATCCTGTTCGTGACGCGTCGGCCGCTTGTAGGGATTCAGGCGGCTCGGGATGGACTTGAAGATCACGCTGCCGAGCTGCTCCGCGGTTTCGCCGAGGTTCTCGCCCATGGCGGGATCGGCGGCGGTGACAACCTGCACGACGTCCAGCGCTGCGGTCACTTCCTGACGCGAGATCGGGCTGATGAGACGGACGTGGCCGGCGTGATCGGCATCGACGGATTTGGGCAGGACGAAAAGGATCTCGACGCCCTGACGGCTGAGCGCCTTGGTCAGGCCGTAGCACGCGGTGCCCAGGCCACCGCTGATGAACGGCGGGAATTCCCAGCCCAGCATCAGGACGCGCATCGGAGGCCTCTTCGGGTGGGCGAAAGGTGAGAGCCGCACTGTAGCCGAGCGCATGGGTTGCCTCAAGTTTGGCGTGAGGAACCGCAAGCATCACCGTTTCGTCGCCGGCGATGCAGCCGATACAATCGCGACCGAGCATGACCAAGCACCGGGCCACATCCGACACCGAACCGAACTGGACCACGCGCAGCCTGCTGAGCTGGACGACCGATTATCTCACGCGCAAGGGCATCGACGCCCCACGCCTCTCGGCCGACATGCTGCTCTCGCACGTCCTCCGCGTGCCCCGCCTCCAGCTCTACATGGACCCCGAGCGGCCCGCGAGCCCGCTGGAGCGTGCCGCTTTCCGCGATCTCGTCGAGAAGGCCGTCGCGCATCACCCCGTCCAATACCTTGTCGGCGAGGCGCACTTCTTCTCACTCGCGCTGACCGTCGATCCCCGCGTGCTCATCCCCAGGCCCAGCACCGAAACGCTCGTCGAGCACATCATCCAACACGTCAAGCGGACGCCCGGCTTCGCCCAGCCGCTCATCGCCGATGTCTGCACAGGCTCCGGCGCGATCGCGATCGCGCTGGCCAAAAATCTGCCCGCGGCTCACCTCATCGCCACCGACATCAGCGACGAAGCGCTGGAACTCGCGAAGCTCAACGCCACACGCATCGGCGTCGCCGACCGCATCGAGTTCCGCCACGGCTCGCTCTACGCTCCGCTCACCGGCCCGCGCCTGCACTTCATCGTCACCAATCCGCCCTACATCAGCGACGCGGAGTGGCTCGCCGTCGAGCCCAACGTCAAGGACTACGAGCCGGCGATGGCGCTTCGCGGCGGAGCCGACGGGCTGGATCTGATCCGCCCGCTGATCGCCGGCGCCGCGGAATGGCTTGAGCCGCGCGGACAGTTGGTGATGGAGATCGCCGCGAGCCAGAAGGATCCGGTGCTGCGGCTCGCCGGTGAAGCAGAAGGGCTGACGAATGCACGCGTGCTGCCGGATCATGAGAGCCTGCCTCGCATGCTCGTCGCCGACCGTGCGGATTAGCGTGACGATGCCCAGCGGCACCCGGGCAAAGTGGCCCGCGCCGGCCTACAATGGATTGTCCACGCCCTGCTCGCCGATGCGGCGGGGTCGGCCACGATTGCCGAGACGGAGGTGAACAGTGGAACAGCGCGTGTGCATGCGATGCGGTGGATGCGATCTCAAGGCCGGGCGGCTTCGCGGCCCGGTGTGGTTCGAGTCGGAGGAACTGGGCGTCTGCTGGTGCACGCAGGACATCCCGGTGCTCGCCAGGATCTGCATGGAGTGCGGCGAGATCGAGGTGCAGGGCGATGTGACGATCGCGCGGCGGCCCTTCGCGTTCGGCGAGCAGCTCGCCGGCGGCTGGCAGCGACAGAGCAGCAGCGGCCGATTGCACTGAACTACTGAACGAGGCACCACGCGAATCACGCCCGGACCAACCGAGCGAGCGTGTGATATTGCGGTATGGCGCTGCGGACGTTTCCGCGACAGTGATTACTTACCGTCCACTGGTTTAGCTGGCTTTTCCGCCTTGTCCGGCTTCTTGCCGGGCAGAACTTCCTCCGCCGGCGGCGACGCGAGAAGACGTTTCATCTGGTTCTCGATCAACTGATCGCGGTTGTTCTGCTGCTTCTGGATGTCGGCACGAAGCTGAGCCACGCGGGTTTCCAGCTTGCTCACATCCCGATCCTGAAGCTTGCTGCGGATGTCGAACTGCTGCTCCGAAACGGCACGCAACTCGGCGTGAAGCTTCGCCGCCTCATCGCCCTTGACGCTCTTGAGCCGACGCGCCAGATCACCCGCCTGGTTCTCGAGGATCCACTGCTGCTTGTACAGCTCGTAACCCTGCGGATCATTCCGCTTCATCTCGATCATGTTGCGCAGCTTCGGCGCCGCGCGGTTGATCGCCTCGCGGCGTTCCGTCGGATTCAGCACCTCGATCCGCGCCGCCAGCGCAGGCCGCTGTGCACGGATCAGCTCCAGCACCGTCGCCGACTGATCCTCCGTCAGGCCGCCCCTGCCGCCCCCACGCTCCTCCACCGTCAGGTCACGCGGAGCAGGCGGCGTCGGCACGGCGGTCGGCGTGGTGTTCGCCGGCGCCGCCGCGGGCGCAGCTGTCGCGGGCTTGCCCGCAGGAGCCGCGCCATCCTTCGGCTTCTCATCGGCCAACATCACCGCCGCGGGCAGCGCCACCAGCACCACCAGCGCGGCTGTCGTACGGAATCGATCTGGGCAACTCATCGCCATGGAATTCTCAATCCTTGCAAAGGTGCGCGTCCCGCATCCGCGGCAGCATAGCGATCTTCAACCGTCCACGCCGCGCGACGAGCCGCAAACCTTAGAACGATTGCATCTCGTAATCCAGCATCAGCAGATCATCCGAGAACTGCTCCGCAGCTTCCGCGAAGTCGAACTGCACATGCGACGCGGATTGCACCTTCTCGGCGACCTGCTCCACGTCCGCCGCCAGATCCCGGATCTCACGCTTCGTGCCCAGCTCCGCCGATGCGACCTCGACCGTGCCCAGCCGATCGATCTGCTCGCTCAGCTCCGCGATCGCGATCGTGTGCTGGCTCTCACGCAGCATCGTCGCCCAAACGCCCGCGCCGATGAGCAGCGCCACCGACGCCGCGATCCGCACCATGCCGATCCGTGCCACGACGCCCCGGCGACCCAGCTCGCCCGCCGACGCCGCCACGATCCGGTCCGTCAGCCCCGCCGGCGCCTCGATCCGCAGCGCGACGCGCAGCGGCTGATCCAGCTCGCCGGCCACGCAGATCCGCTCGGCCAGACCCGCCGGCGACTGCACGCGCAGAGCCGATCGCAGCATCTGATCCAGCGCCGCCAGCTCGGCGTCGCCGCCGGTCACCGACCGGGCATCGTCATCCATGAAGTTGTCGTTACGCATATCCATTTTCGTATTCCTGTGCCTCTGATAATAGTCCAACGCTATTCATCGACCTTTTCTTTCATCATTTCCCGTAGTTTTTTCAGGGCGCGATGCCCACGCGCCAGAACCGTCCCCAGCGGCTCCTCCAGCACCTCCGCGATCTGGGCAAACGTAAGGTCCGCTGTGTATCGCATTTCCAGCAGCGTCCGATCCGCCTCCGGAAGCTTGCCCACCGCGGCCAATAACGCATCCACCCGTTCCTGCTGATCCAGCGCATCCTCCGGCGCAGGCCCCTTCGACGTCACCCCCAGCGCCTCGGGAGGCGTCGAGTCAAAGTCGATCGACATCGCGTGGCGTTTCCGCCTCCGCATCTCATCCCGCAGCCGATTGATCGCGATCCTAAACAGCCAAGGCTCGAACCGCCCGCGCTCGTGATACTGATCGATCTTCCCCGCCACCTTCACGAACGTCGCCTGCGTGATCTCCTCCGCCAGGTCCGCGTTCCCGCACTGGCGCAGCAGCAGCCCGTAAACACGCCCCGAATACTCACCAACCAGCTGACGCCACGCGTCCTGGTCCCCCTTCACCGCCTTGCGCAACGTCCGATCCAGGCTGCTTTTCATTCGGTCCGCCCTATTAACGCCCATCCATCCTACCCTATTGCCCCGCCCAAGTTAGGGGAAAAGGGTTGGGGATTGGGGGTTAGGGGTTGGCCAATCCCCCTTCTTGCTAACCCCCAACCGCTAACCCGCAATTCTCAGGTCACCCCCTGTGCGC
>JAYVTU010000116.1:0-6881 GCA_043788485.1 Planctomycetota bacterium | reverse complement strand
CCTGGATGTCTGCAATGTATTCGTCGCTGAGACAACGCTGCACACACGCCTTCAGATCGCTCGTGCGGAGACTTCCAATCCGATCAAGTGCCTTTGGCGCATGTCTGTGCAATTGAAAAACGAATCGAAAATCCGGAAATTGATCAAGGCCGCGGCGGGTGTTCAATGTAATGGCACCCCCACGTACGACGCCTACTCACGATGCAACAAGAACACCATGCTTTTTTTCGACACCCGCACGACCGAATCGATGCTGATCCGGGAGTCAGCGCTGGAGGCCCGTCTCGCCAGTCTGGCGCAAGGGCGTCCTTTGAAGCTCGCCTTTTCGGGGCGTTTGACCGCGATCAAGGGCGTGCTCGAACTTCCGCCCGTGGCAGCCGCTCTGCGTCAAAAGGGGATCCCGTTCACCCTGGATATTTATGGCGGAGGCGATCAGGCCGAGGAACTGCGCCGAAAGATCGGCAAATTCCGCTTGCAGGTCCAGGTGATGATGCGTGGCACTCTGGACTTCGCGGCCGAGTTGATTCCCCGCATCCAGGAAGCCGATCTGTTTGTCTGTCCGCACCCTCAAGGGGATCCTTCCTGCACTTACCTGGAAACTCTGGCGTGCGGCGTTCCCATCATCGGTTACGACAACGCGGCGCTCCTGGGACTGGCGGAACGTTCACCCGCGGTGATAAAAACGCCGATGGCAAAGCCCAAGGCGCTTGCCGACGGTATCGCGGAACTTGCAGGAGATCTGAACAGGCTGGCAGACGCTTCGCGCGCGGCCCGTCAATTTGCCGCTCAATGGTTGTTTGAGGACACGATGCGGGCGCGGATCGAGCACATGATACGATGTTCGCGCAACCCCGATCGTCCGATCAGGCCCGCACACCATCCCAGCGCCTTGTAAACTTTTCTTCAATTCCCCCAGATAAAATCGGCTCGGTGCTCCGCAGGTCTCGGTCGATCAGCCCCCTTCATGAGCCTCAAAAAGACACTTATACGCGGTTCCATCTGGGCCATGGTGGGCACGTTCAGTTCATTGTTCATGCGCCTGGTGAGCAGTTACGTCCTCACGCGGCTGCTCTACCCGGATGCGTTCGGCCTGATGGCACTGGTGAATACGGCGATTGCCGGATTGGGGATGTTCTCCGATCTGGGAATCTCGCCGGCGATCGTTCAGAACGAACGAGCCTACGAGCCCACTTTTCAGCAGACCGCATGGACGCTGCAGATCATTCGATCCGTCGCGCTATGGGCGGGCGCCTGCCTTCTCGCATTCCCGATCGGGTACATCTACGGCGAACCGATGATTTCCATACTCCTGCCCGTCGCCGCCCTCAGCACGATTGTCAGTGGGTTCTCGTCCCTGAGCCTCCCGCTCTACAAGAGGGAGATGAAAGTCAGACAGTTGGCGTTTCTCGATTTCCTGGTGCAGGCCACCTCCCTGCTGGCCACGATTGCCATCGCATGGATTTATCGAAGTGTTTGGGCATTGGCGGTGGCGGGAATCTTCAGTTCAGCGGTGAGCCTGGCGGTCAGTCACTGGGTGTTCGACGGCCCGAAACTGCGGATCGGCTGGCATCGGGAAGAGGCCAGACGCATCATGCATTTTGGCCGCTGGATCTTCCTGGCGACGATGCTCACCTTCATCGTCAACTGGGGCGATCGATTTGTCAGCGGGTTCTTTCTGACGATCGCGGGCGTCGGCATCTACAACCTCGCGGTCATGATTGGAAAACTGCCCTTCATGATTGCGCAGCAGCTCGTGGACCGGTTGCTGTTCCCTGCCTATGCGCAGATCGGAACGCATGTTGACGACGCATTTCGATCCAAAGTGGCCCGGCTGCGTGGCGGCGTCCTCGCATTGATTGTTCCGCCGCTGTGTCTGCTGGCCATTTTCGGTGATCTACTCATCTCACGTATCTACGACAGCCGCTACCACGACGCGGGATGGATTGTCCAGGTGCTGGCGGCGGGGTCGATCGCGCAGGTGATCTCGGCAACCATGTCGCACATCGCGCTGGCACGCGGCAATTCGTTCTTGCATCTGCTGCAATTGATCGTCCAATCGCTCTGCATGATCGCAGCCATGCTCATCGGCGGATTTTACTGGGGTCAGTCCGGTCTGATCTGTGGAGCCGCTTTCAATCCATTGCTGGCCTACCCGATCATCTTCCTCATGCTCCGGAAATACGGCGTCACGAATCTGAAGATCGATCTGGTCACACTCGGCGGTTCGCTGGCGGTCATCGCCGCGGGACTGTACGTCCGAACAATCCTGGCTTGAGTTCTTAGAAACTGAGCCGACCGCAGATGCGCATCAGCGATTGCGCGCATCAAAACCGACAATTTTCTCCAACGCTATAATGGCGACCCTATGAGCACCTATGACTTCCGCGCCATCGAACAGCGGTGGCAGCAATTTTGGGAAACGCGTCACAGCTTCAAAGCCGTCAATCCCGGCGAAGCCGGCTTCGATTTCACGCAGCCCAAATTCTACGTCCTCGATATGTTCCCCTACCCCTCGGGCGTCGGCCTGCACGTCGGCCATCCGCTGGGCTACATCGCCACCGACATCGTCGCCCGCTACAAACGCATGAAGGGCTTCAATGTCCTTCACCCGATGGGCTTCGACGCCTTCGGCCTCCCCGCCGAGCAGTTCGCCGTCGAGCACGGCGTGCACCCGCGCGTCACGACCGAACAGAACGTCGCCAACATGGTCCGCCAGCTCAAGCTGCTGGGCCTCTCCTACGACTGGTCCCGCGTCCTCTCGACGACCGATGTCGATTACTACCGCTGGACGCAGTGGATCTTCCTCAAGCTCTTCAACAGCTACTTCGACGAGACGGATCAAAAAGCGAAACCCATCGCTGATCTCGTGCAGCAACTCGAAAACGAGGAGCTTTTCGTCGGCCCCGATGATGAGCTGATCCCCGCACCCGCCGAGGGACTGCAGATGTTCGAGGGCGAGCCGATGGGCGCGCGGAAGTGGCGTGACCTCGATGCGCAGCAGCGGGCCGATGTGCTCGACGAGCACCGCCTGGCGTATCTCGATGAGGTGCCCGTCAACTGGTGCCCGGCGCTGGGCACCGTGCTGGCCAACGAAGAGGTCACCGCCGACGGCAGGTCCGAACGCGGCAATCATCCGGTCTACAAGCGCGGCCTGCGCCAGTGGATGCTGCGCATCACCACCTACTGCGAGCGACTCGCCACCGAACTCGACCTTGTCGATTGGCCCGAGCCCATCAAGCTGATGCAGCGCAACTGGGTCGGCCGATCCGAAGGCGCGATGGTCGATTTCAAAGTGGACGCCGTGCCCGGCGATGAAGAAACCATCCGCATCTTCACCACGCGCCCCGACACGCTCTTCGGCGCGACATACATGGTCCTCGCCCCCGAGCATCCGCTCGTCGAGGCGATCACCACCGATGAACAGCGCAAGGACGTCTTCGCCTACCGCGCCGAGGCCGCCGCTCGAACCGATGTCGATCGCCAGATCGAGACGCGCGAGAAGACGGGCGTCTTCACAGGCGCCTACGCCATCAATCCCGCCGATGGTCACCGCGTCCCCATCTGGACCGCCGACTACGTGCTCATGGGCTACGGCACCGGCGCGATCATGGCTGTCCCCGCCCACGACGAGCGCGACTTCGCATTCGCCAAACAGTTCCACATCCCGATCCGCCCCGTCGTCATGCCCACGGAGAAATGGCTTACCGAGCAGGGTGTCAACGATCAGCAGTACCTCTCGAATCCCGGCGCGTTGCGCGAACCGTTCACCGGTGACGGCGTCGCGATCAATTCCGCCAACTCCGCTGTGTCGCTCAACGGCCTGACCACCGAAGCCGCCACGGTGAAGATGATCGACTGGCTCGAGCTCGCCGAGAACGGCCACGGCAAGGTGCAGTACAAGCTCCGCGACTGGCTCTTCAGCCGCCAGCGTTATTGGGGCGAACCGTTCCCGATCATGCACGGCCCCGATGGCGAGATCGTCGCCGTCGATGAAAAAGATCTGCCCGTCGTTCTGCCCGAGATGGCGGACTTCAGCCCGACATCGAGCGACGATCCGATGGCCCCGCCGCGGCCGCCGCTGGCCCGGGCACCCGAATCGTGGCGCGTCGTCGTCAAGGATGGCGTCCGCTACGAACGTGAGCTCAACACCATGCCGCAGTGGGCCGGGTCGTGCTGGTACTACCTGCGGTTCCTCGATGCGCACAGCAAGAAGCGATTCGTCGGCGACCTCGCCGAGAAATATTGGATGTCGCCCAACCCCGTCACCAAGGGCCCGGCGGGCGTCGATCTCTACGTCGGCGGCGCCGAGCACGCCGTGCTGCATCTGCTCTATGCGCGATTCTGGCACAAGGTGCTCTTCGACCTCGGCTACGTCAGTTCGCCCGAACCGTTCGGCAAGCTCTTCAATCAGGGCTACATCCAGGCCTACGCCTACACCGACGAGCGCGGCGTCTACTGCGAAGCGACCAAGGTCGAGGAAACCGACGGCAAGTTCTTCTACGAGGGCCGCCCCGTCACGCGTACGCTCGGCAAGATGGGAAAATCGCTCAAGAACGCCGTCAGCCCCGACGAGGTCTGCGCGGAGTACGGTGCCGATACGCTCCGGCTCTACGAGATGTACATGGGCCCGCTCGACGCGTCGAAGCCCTGGAACACGCGCGACATCGTCGGCGTCCACCGCTTCCTCAACCGCGTCTGGCGCAACTTCATCGATGAAGAATCGGGCCGCCCGCTCGTCAGCGACACCGCGCCCTCCGATGATCTGCTCCGCCTGCTGCACCGCACCATCAAGCGCGTCGGCGAGGACATGGAGCGCATGTCTTTCAACACCGCCATCGCGGCTCTCATCGAGCTCAACAACGAGCTCGTCTCTCTGGAGACGTTGCCGCGCAGTGTCGCCGAGCCGTTCATCCTCATGCTCGCCCCGCTCGCCCCGCACATCGCCGAGGAGATCTGGTCGCGCATGGGCCGCAATGCCTCGCTCGCCCATTCCGCCTACCCGCATCACGACGAGAAGCTGCTGGTGCAGACGACCGTCGAGATCCCCGTGCAGATCGCCGGGAAGGTGCGCGGCCGCATCACCGTCCCCGTCGATGTCGACGAGGCATTCGCCCTGGCCACCGCGATGGCCGACGAAAAAATCGCCCCCTTCGTCGCCGGCAAAACCGTCCGCAAAGTCATCTTCATCCCCGGCAAGATGCTGAATATCGTGGCTAACTGATACCGGAAGATCACAGCTCAGGTGTATCTACCGTGGACGCCAAAGAACGCGTAATTAGAGCAGAATGGATTTCCTCAGCGATGATCGCGACATGGAACGTTCTGATCGCATTCACAATAATCCTGTACGTGCCGCAGCTCAGAAGCATTGTCAACGACTTTCATACGGAACTGCCGCTGATTACCAGATGGATGAATCAAATTCCGGTATGGGTTCTGGTGCAGTTTCCGGGCGCAATCGCAACGGCAGCGATCCTGAAGACTGTCAGCAACTTAATCAGATGCACGCGCCATTCGGTGACTTGGATCCTATTGCTTTGTACGTTCGCAGTGATGAGCTTGGTGATAAAGCAACATTTTTTCTGTAAACAACCGGCTTTTGATCGGCGGGTCATCGGGCTTCGAGGGTGTTGTTGAGGTAGGCTCGGTCGGTCTCCCATTCTTCGCTGATCTCGCTGAGGACGGCCGAGGCGAGGCGGAGCAGGGAGGCTTCGTTGGGGAAGAGTGTGGCGACGCGGGTCCGGCGTTTGATCTCCTTGTTGAGGCGTTCCTGGCCGTTGGTGGTGCGCAGCCGCTTCCGGTTTGCGGCGGGGAAGGCGAAGATGGTCAGGGCTTCGGGGGTGTTTTCTTCGAGCCACGCGGCGAGTCGTGGCGCGGTGTCGCGGTGGAGATCCACCAGTTCGGCCAGCCGCCGATCGGCCTCGGCGCGATCCTCGGCGTTGAACACGCGGCGCAGTCCCTGGGCAACTTCGCTCTTCATGCTCATCTTGGGCACGTAGGCCATGGCGTTGCGCATCAGGTGGAACCGGCAGCGTTGCCAGGGCGCCGCCGGGAGCCTCGCCTGCCGTGCGGCGCCCAGTCCGGCGTGGTCGTCGCTGACGACGAGCTTGACGCCGTGCATCCCGCGGTCCAGCAGCGATTGGAGGAACGATCGCCAGTGGACCTCGGCTTCGCTGAGGCTGACCGAGACGCCGAGGATGGCGCGTTTGCCGGTGGGCAGGACACCGATGGCCGTCAGCAGCGCGCAACTGACGACGCTGCCGCCGTGGCGGACCTTTTCGTAGCGTGCGTCGAGGATGAGGTACCGCACCTCGCCCAGGGGCCTGTTGCGCCAGGCTTCAAGCTGCTCGTCGAGCTCGGCGGTAGCGCGGCTGACCTGCATCGAGGTCACCTCCAGGCCGCGGAGCTTCTCCATGACCGCGGTGACCTTCCGGGTGCTGACGCCCTGAACGTACATCTCGGCGATGGCCAGTGTGAGGGCGCGTTCGCTGCGGACGCCACGTTGCAGGGAGGCGGGGTAGAACGGGTCGCCATGCTCGTCGGCGTAATCGCGGGTCTGGGGGACAAGCAGCTTGACGGGGCCGACGCGGGTGTCGAGGGTTTTGGGCTTGTAGCCGTTGGCGTAGCCGCGGCGTGCCTCGGTGCGCTGGTGCGGGTCGGCGGCCAGGACGTGCTGGCGTTCGATCCGCATGGCGCCATTGAGCAGCGTGACGAAGGCCCGGGCCATGGCGTCGGGTCCGTCCCGGGTGAGCAGTTCCATCAGATCGGCCAGCGTGGTAGAGTCCATCGGGTGGGTCATCTTCGGTTCCTTTTGAAGTGTGGTAACTCCAAAGAAGCCGCGATGGCCCGCCTTTTCAAGCCGGCGATCCGGAGAGGACTGG
>JAYVTU010000115.1:0-4879 GCA_043788485.1 Planctomycetota bacterium | reverse complement strand
AGACACACGGCCGACTCCGCAAAGCCTGCGCTGGCCGTGGCACCCTGATCAGATGTCGGCATTAAAAAAACGGAACCGCCGTTCGGGCAACGGCGGTTCTCGTTCATGGTCTCCCGACCTGTTCTCCGCCTCCAGCGGGATGATGCCAAAACTTCCAAACGCGTCCGGCTTTCACCGCCAACGGTGAGCCCGAGAGCCGGCGACGCAGCGCCTCCTTCTTCTTGATCTCCGTCCGTCACACCGGCGACAGCGACTTCCGGCACCGTGCGCCGGTGCGCAACACGGTGCCGCTTTTCTTCTTTTCTCAAATCCGTTTGAGCACGACGAGAAAATCAACCCATCCGTGGTGTGCGATCCACGCCCGTCGCCTCAAAACCGGCGGGCAATCGCTGAGAACAATCTAAAGCTGGCCCAGATGGGTGTCAAGAATTATTGCTGGTTTTCGTGCGGAGGCCGCTGAATCACGTTCCGCAGGCCTCGATCAGGGCACGAATTACACCCGCGCCGAGTCTCGCATCCGGCGTCCGTTCCGGGTGCCACTGTACGCCGATGTAGAACCGCTTGCCGTCCCCGCCGCGCACCGCTTCGATCACGCGGTCCGTTGAGCGTGCGATCACCTCGAGCCGGCCCGGGTCTGCGACCGCCTGGTGATGACTCGATGCGACGAGCCCCGCGTGCAGCGGCGCGAATTGTTCCGCGCCCGTCAGCGGTTCGATCACGTGCAGCGACTTGCGGTGAGCCGCTGCGCCGTCGGTTGGCAGGATGTCGCCGAGGTGCTGCACCATTTTTCCGCCGGCGTTGAGTGACATGAGCTGCATGCCCAGACAGATGCCCAGCGTGGGATGATCCGTCGCATCGAGCGCGCGCAGCAGCGCGAGGTCGAACGCCTGCCGCTGCGGGTGCATGATCTTCGCTTGGGGGTGCAGCGTCTCGCCGAAGGGCGTGACATCGCAATCATCCCCGCCCGAGAGCATGAACCCGTCGCAGAGATTCAGGTAATCGTCGATGCAGTCGAGTTCGAACGGCAGCATCACCGGCACGCCGCCCGCATCGGCGACCTGCCGGCAGTATTCGAACTGGATCTCATACTTCCAGCGCGGCCCGCCGAGGATCGAGGCGGGCTGCTCCGCCAGCGCCGCCGCGGCGATGTTCGTGTCCGATGTGATCCCGATGATGGGCCGGCGCGGTGTGCTCATGGCGTGAGCATCTTATCACGCGGGGCTCCTCCGGATCAGGCCTTGAGCAGCCCGTCCACCCGGCGCATCTGCTCGACCGACGCGGCATCGATTATGCCTTCCTGGTCCACGCCGAGGTTGAACGCCGCCGGGCATTGGTGCGCGTTGCAGGCCCGGATGTATGCCGCGACCTGCTCATCGCTGTGGCGCGGCGGGGGTTGGTCGGTGTCAGGCTTCGTATGCACCCACTCGACGCCGTTGAGAGTCGTCCAGCGGAAGTTCTGCAATCCGCTGTCGAGATAGCGGTTGGTCGCCGGGGACTTCAGACCGTTCGTTTCGCCGGCGTAGTAATCCTGGCGGTCGGTGTAGAGGAAGCTGCGGTCGACCCCGGCGTTGTAGGTGACGAGCCGACCGGCGAATCCGAGCTTGGCTGCCGTGGTGAGCTTCTCCCACGGGAACTGGAAGCCTTTCATGTCGGTGGTCACGGAGTTGACCGGACCGCGCGGGTCCAGCGAATAGGGGCTGTCGAACCACCACGCCTTCGCCTTTTCCTTGTAGCGATCGCCCATGTGGCCGACGATGTCGATGATGTTTTGAGCGAAGCGCGTCTTGTCGGCGTCGTGGTAGCCGGCGGCTTTCTCCCACGCCGCGTCCTGCCCACTGTTGCACGAATGGTTGTAATAAAGGATCAGCGGAATCCCTTTCTCGCCCAGCGCGTCGGTGAGCTCGGCGATCAGATCCCGCCTGCATGTCCGGCCCGGCGCGATCCGGTCGATTACCGGGTGCGGCGCCGGCATCATCTGCAGCGCGTGCGCAGTCGTGAATATGAAAAGCTCGGCTCCCGTGCGGACAATCGAATCCACGAAACTCTTCAGCGGAAACCCATCGACGGCTTTTTGAAACTCAACCCGTGGCCCGTGTCGTGGCACGCTCTGCGCCGTCCAATGCACGCTCACCCCATATCGGCATTTCGCCAGCCAATCCGTGTCGGCCCGTTTATAAGCTGCCGGCGGGGCGGGCTGAGCCCGGCAATGCGCGGGCTGAGCCGTCAGCAACGCCCCGGCGGACAGCGCGGCAAGAAATCGGCGTCGTTCCATCACCGCCACATTGCCCCGCGAGCGCCGCGATGTCAATCGCTCCACCCTACTTCGCCGCGGCAGGCTTGCCGTAGCGGTACGCGGTGAACTGCAGTTTCGCGCTCTTGCCGTTGACCGTGATTCGCCAGTCGCCGCTTTCGGGTTTGCCGGGCCAGGCGGTCCTGGGCTCCCATTTTTCCTTTTCGCGGGTGTAACGCTCGAAAGCGAAATCCGGCACCGTGCGTGTCTCGACGCCGATGGGGATGAGCGTCTGCTTCGGGTCGCAGGTGTCGAAGTTGAAGACCAGCGGCTTGTCCATGCGCGACATCTCGACCCACTGGCCATCGTAATACTCGCTGATCGAAGCGATTGTCGCTGTGATCGTCCCCTTCATGCCTTCACATTTGGGCATGGTCTTGATGGCGATGTCGGCGTGGGGCACGAGCGTCAGGTCCACCGTCACGTTCGAGCTCTTGCCCTGGCCGATGATCTCTTCGCTGTCGGAGCCGGCCGACAGGTCGGGATCGGGGATGCGGTGCATCTCGTCGTAGACCACCAGCGGATTGACCCACCACGGATTGGCCGCGACGTACTCCATGCGGCGATCGACGGTGTTGGGATTCCCCGCGACCTTGGCGACCACGCCATACTGCTTGCTGATGATCATCTTGATGAAGACGCGGACGCTGGTGAACCCCGCGGGCAGCACCTCGCGCGTCGTGGGCCCGGGCGTCCCCACCGGCGTGCCCCCGGCGGCCGGCGCCGCACCCGTCGCCGCAGTCGCCGCATGCGGCGGCGCATCGGCGGGCTTGCACGCACCGAGACTCAAAATGCACAACACCCCGGCCGCCACCGCGAGCCCGGCCCACCGCTTCGTCGCACGATTCATGGTTGCACGCCTTGTCTAGCCGCCGGCGATGCACTGCCCATCGCACCGCGCCGGGGTTTCATTGTAGGGGCTGCCAAAGCCAACGTTGGAGCAAGACAGCCGCAGGGGCAAAGAGCATGGCACGCAAATCACCAATCCTCATACCAGACGCTGATCACGCGTTCGATCAACACCTCATGCGTGAAGCGACTGGCTTCATCGTCTATCTGGATGGCGGCGGTAACGCGATCGGGCTGGGAACCGTTGCTGGTGACAACCGCCGAGCCGATGCCGCTGACGCGGCCCGAGAGTTTAGTGTGATCATCGAGCACGACGAAGAGTCGCACCGATCGTTGGAGTTCTGCTACGGAGTTCAGGATGAGCAGAACCCTCTTGCGGATTTCATCGAAGGTCGCCGGCGGGCGGTTGAGCGGGGATTTGAAGGATTGGATGTCGGACATCGTTCACGCCTCACGTTTCAGTTTTCGTAGTAGCCCCAGATGCCGCCGGAGAGGTGTTCGTAGGTGGTATCGGAGTTTTCATAGTCGTGGATCACGAAATCGGGGCGGCCGACGACGAGGCCCCAGTGGTAGAACCCGCCGCCGCAGTAGAAGGTGATCTGGCCCTCGATCCCGCGGTCGCGGTCGCCCTTGCTGTAGTAGATATTGTCCCAGGACAATTTCCGGATGTCGGGCGGCAGGTCTTCGCGCGGAATCCGGTTCCTGTTGTCCAGCCGCGGCGGTGGGTGATCGAGCAGGTCGGTGGCCCATTGCTGGAGCCTGGGATAGCCGACGATGAAGTGGGCACGGTTGTGCAGGCTGGTGTAGGGGCCGATGATCTGGAACGCAGCCCAGAGGAGGATCGCACCGACGGCGAGGCAGGGCGTGACGAAACGGGTATCGCGGGAACGACGCCGGAGGAAGCCGAACGCGAACAGGGAAACGACTGCGGCGAGAAGAAGCAGCGTGGCGGTGTTCGGCCGGTTAGCGCAGCAGATGATGAAGCTGACGAACGCGCCGGCGAAGGTCCACATCAATCCTAGGAATGGGTTGTTAGCCCAGCTGAGCGGAGGGACGAACAGTTTTTGGGGATGGTCAGTCATTTTTGTTCAACGACAGTCGCGGTGCAGAACCTCATTCGAATTGGTATTGAATCACGATATGCCCGGAGGTCGCGGTTAGCGGGCGGTAGTGGAGGTGGCTGCCGTGCTCGAACCAGTCGTGGTACACCTGCCAATCGACATGGCCCTCGATGCGCTGCGGCGGCCAGTCGTCAGCCCACACCTCGGCGGCTCCGTCGATCTCGCCGATGACTCGCACCGACAACCCGCTCGGCTCCTTCAGGGGCCAACAGTCCCAGGCCCGGCTCGACACCGTGAATACGGCGGCGTGGCTGACGTCCGGAACTGCAATCGACCGCCAACGGAAGAACAGAAGGTACATGGTCAACAGTAGCGCGATGAAAAGCACGCCCACCACCACGATCACGCTCTTCCGGTTCATGCGTTCGCCTCGGGTTGGTGGTACGGCCTTGTCATCGTTCTGGTTCTCGTCATCGTAATCGGACTTGAGGTTCGTAGTGGTGCGAGCGATAGCCGGGCGGCTACGCCGCCCTGGTCGGAGGGATGGGGAGTTGAGCTTTCAAATTTGAGATTTCAGATAGGGGGAAGACCGGGGCGGCGGTAGCCGCCCGGCTGTTTTTGAGACGCGATTTCAGTTGGGCGCGCACAGATGTGGTCGTGAAACCGGACGTCCGGGTGG
>JAYVTU010000114.1:0-37511 GCA_043788485.1 Planctomycetota bacterium | reverse complement strand
CAAGCCGTGACCACCCGCCCTCCCGCGGTGAAAGACCTGTATGTGTCCCCAAAACACAACCAGTAGTAATCACTTGAGTCAAGCAGCTACCCAGAAAGTTTTAACCCTCACCCCAGCCCTCTCCCTGGGAGGGAGAGGGGGCCGGAAAGGAAATCGTGCACATGCACGTGCACGAAAAATCCGCGCGGCTTGCCCAACAGGTGTAGAATCCCCCCATGCGAACCCTCCTCTCCCTCACCGTCGTCCTACTCTCTTCAACCCTCACCCTCGCCGCCGATCCGGCACCTGCGGCCATCCCAGATAACAAACCCATCCCGCGCCGCCTCCCACCCCTCGCAACCAATCCCATCACCGCCGAGCAGCGGAAGGAAATCGAAACCGCACTCGCTCACGCCACCGCGCGCCTCGACAAATTAAATCATCCGCTCAAAGCCGACGCCGAGATCTACATCAAAGCCGTCCGCTTCGCGCTCCTGCACGATGAGTGGTACGAGAAGGACGCCGCCAAGGTCGCGCTCGACGCCCTGAAAACCGCCGAGTCGCGCATGGATGCGCTGGCCAAAAACGAATCCCCCTGGACCACGCAAACCGGCCTCGTCGTCCGAGGCTACACGTCCAACATCGACGGCTCCGCCCAGCCCTACGGCCTGGAAATCCCCGAACATCTCGACACTACTACTAAGCCCGTCCCGCTCTACGTCTGGCTTCACGGCCGGGGCGAAACCGAAACCGATCTCTACTTCATCGCCCACCGCGCCAAGTCCCACAGCCAGATCAGCAAGTACATCGACAACGCCATCATCGTCCACCCTTTCGGCCGCGGCACGCTCGGCTACAAATCCGCCGGCGAGATCGATGTGATGGACGCCATCGCCTCCGTGAAGGAGCGATACAAGATCGACGCCGACCGCGTCGCGCTGATGGGTTTCTCGATGGGCGGCGCCGGCGCCTGGCACCTGGGCGCGCATTACACCGACCAATTCTGCGCCGTCCACGCCGGGGCGGGATTCGTGGATACGCAGCGCTTCCAGAAGCTCGACCCCGCCACCGTCCCCTGGTACACCCGCCAGCTCTGGCACCAATACGATGTCCCCGACTACGTGCGCAATCTCTTCAACGTCCCCGTCCTCTGCTACTCCGGCGAGATCGACAAACAGAAACAAGCCGGCGACATCATGTTCGAAGCCTTCAAGGCCGAGGGCCGCGAGCTGCCCTACATCATCGGCCCGAACATGCCGCACAAATACGATGATGCAAGCCTGAAGGAAATCATGCGCCGCATGGCGGAGTTTGTGAAGAAGGGGCGGGACAACAGTCCGAAGGACGTGCACCTTCAAACGCGATCACTTCGTTATGGTGAGTTGAAAAATTTCCGCATCGTCTCAGTGGATCGACAATGGGAGGACACGCGGATTGACGCGCATTGCGTTGATGCGAACCATTTCGCAGTCGAAACACGCAACGTCCGAAGTATGACAATTTTTTCAAAATCGCATGATGTTGCAGTAAAAGTCGATGGACAGCAATTACGCATTGTCCGTGCAGAACATCTTGATATTCCTTTGGGGCTGGAGAAAAATGGCGAAGGAAAGTGGGGGGTGATTCAGGTAAACGATCTGGCGAATTCCCTTGTTGTGAACCCATTGCATGAGAAGCGGAAATTTCAGGAAGGGCCAATTGATGATGCTTTCATGCAGCCGTTCATCGTCGTCACGCCTAGTGGAAAATCGAAACACCCGGCGGTTCAACATTGGACGGATTTCGAGCTGAATCATTTTCAGGCACGTTGGCGAGAACTCTTTCGTGGCGATCTCAGGATGAAGAAGGATACCGAAATTACTTCGGAAGACATGATACATTACAACCTGATTCTCTGGGGAGATGCCGATTCCAATACGCTGATTGCGCGAGTCGCAAAAGACTTGCCGGATGCTAGCGACAAATTCGATCCCGCCACGCACGTTACTGCAATGGTCTATCTCAACCCGCTCTTTCCGATGAATTACATCGTCCTCAACTCCGGCCCGACGTTCCGTGAGAAGGACGATTCGAGCAATTCCTTGCAGAACCCCAAGCTGCCCGACTGGGCGGTGATCGACATCACAACCCCGCCCGACGCCGAGTGGCCCGGCAAGATCGTCGCCGCCGATTTCTTCGACGAGCATTGGCAGATCCGCCCGCCGCATAAGGATTGATGTTCCGCTTACCTCTCCCTCCCAGGGAGAGGTCGGCGAGTCCGCGAGCCGGGTGAGGGTAAGACGCGAAGACTTGCAATGTGCGTCCGTGCGCGGCGCGTGTTGTTTTCCGACGATTAGACCCTCACCCCAGCCCTCTCCCTGGGAGGGAGAGGGGGCCGGACGCGACTCCGCCTGCGGCGGATCGCGGCTTTACAGGGGAATTGCCGTTATATTGTGAGTCATACTTCAAGGGGAATTCTTGTGCGCAATCATCTCGCCCGCCTGACGCTCCTCCTCGCTCTTCTCCTCTCCGCTGTCGGCTGCAAATCGACGTACTACAGCGCGTGGGAGAAACTCGGCTACCACAAGCGCGACATCCTGACCGAGCGCGTCACCGAGGCGCGAGACGGGCAGGCGGCGGCGCAGAAGCAGTTCACCAGTGCGCTCGATCAGTTCAAGAGCGTCGTCAACGTCGACGGCGGAGCGCTCGAAGCGAAGTACACCAAACTCAAGGGCGAACTGGACCGCAGCGAAGCTGCGGCCGCGGCGGTGCGCAAACGCATCGCGTCGGTTGACACCGTGGCCAACGATCTGTTCAAGGAGTGGACCGCTGAGCTGGCGCAGTACAACGACCCGAAGCTGCGCGCCGCAAGCGAGCAGCAGCTCGGCAAGACGCGCGAGCAGTTTGCGCAGCTCATGGGCGCGATGAAAAAGGCGGAGGGCAAGATGGAGCCGGTGCTCGTGGCGTTCCGCGATCAGGTGCTGTTCCTCAAGCACAACCTCAACGCGAAGGCTGTCGCCGGCCTGAAGGGCACGGCGGCGAGCCTGGAAACGGACGTCTCGGGCCTGGTGCGCGAGATGCAGAAGTCGATCGATGAGGCGAACGAGTTTTTGGCGAATATGAAGGATTGAATCACGGCTCGGGTACTACGGCCAGCGAGACTTCGAGTTGGCCGTGTCCCCGCGTGGTGCGTCAAGGCACACGGCCGACTCCGCAGAGCCTGCGCTGGCCGTGGCACCCGCGATACGGGATGACAAGCAGCATCGGTGCGTGTTGCGCGCACGAGCGCGACCGTCTTTTTGCGGTAAACCCCCGGACGTCCGGGTGGTTTCCCGGGGTGGTTGATAGAAGTCACACGATTCGAGGACTTAAGGCGCGGAATCGGTGGGTGGGGGGAGGGGGGTAGACGTGTCCGGTCGGCCAGTTTTGTGCGCGCGGCGACAGGTTCGTGCGCACGGGAGTGGCATTCTTTTGAGCGGTGATGAGGTGGGTGTGTCAGCGCTTGGGATGCGGCTTGACGGGGAACTTTCGGTGCAGGGCGTGACGGACTTCGGGGGGCGGGACGATGATGGGGCGTGGCGGAGTCGGGGCGAGGGATTCGATCATCTTGACGACCAGCGAGGTCCAGCCCGTCTGGTGGTTGGCTCCGAGTCCGCGGCCGGTTTCGCCGTGGAAGAATTCGTGGAACTGCAGGAGGTCGCGCCAGGCGGGGTCGCTGGCGTAGCGGGGGTCGCCTCCGAAGCAGGGGCGCGAGCCGGACGGCGCGGCGCGGGTGAAGAGGGAGCTGAGGCGGCGTGAGAGTTCCTGGGCGACTTGCTTGAGGTTCATCCAGTTGCCCGAGCCGGTGGGGCATTCGACCTTGAGGGTTTCGCCGTAGAAGAAGTGGTAGCGTTCGAGGGCTTCGACGATGAGGTAATTGATGGGCATCCAGATCGGGCCGCGCCAGTTGCTGTTGCCGCCGAAGACGCCGGTGGTGGATTCGCCGGGTGTGTAATCGACGCGGTACTCGTTTCCACCGTGCTTGAGGATGTAAGGGTGATTCTCGTGGATCTTGGAGAGCGAGCGGATGCCGAAGGGCGAGAGGAATTCGTTCTCGTCGAGCATGTAGCGGAGGACGCGGATGAGTCGCTCCTTGGTGGGGATGGCGAGCAGGGCGTGGGCGGCGAGCTCGCCTTCGCGGTGGCGGAGGATGGTGATCTGCTTGGCGAGGTCTTTGCGGTTGTCGTAGAACCACTGCGTGCGCTTCTTGAAGCCTGGCAGCGCGTCGACCACTTCATTCTCGAGGGCTTCGCAGGCGAAGAGCGGGATGATGCCGACGATGGAGCGGAGGCGTAGCGGGACGGTCTTGCCGTCGACGTGGAGCTGGTCGTAGTAGAAGCCGTCCTCTTCGTCCCAGAGGCCGCCGCCGCCGATGGAGTTCATGGCGTCGGCGATGGCGACGAAGTGCTCGAAGAACTTGCTGGCGATGTCTTCGGTGGCGGGATTCTCGCGTGAGAGCTCGAGTGCCATGGCGAGCATGGTGGTGCAGTAGAACGCCATCCACGCGGTGCCGTCGGCCTGTTCGAGGACGCCGCCGCCGGGCATGGGCTGCGAGCGGTCGAAGACGCCGATGTTGTCGAGTCCCAGGAATCCGCCGGAGAAGATGTGTTTGCCGTGGACGTCTTTGCGGTTGACCCACCACGTGAAGTTGATCATCAGCTTCTGGAACACGCGGCTGAGGAACACGCGGTCCCGCTTGCCGCGCGGCCCGGTCATCTTGTAGATGCGCCAGCATGCCCAGGCGTGCACCGGCGGATTCACATCGCCGAACGCAAACTCGTAGGCGGGGATCTGGCCGTTGGGGTGCATGTACCACTCACGCAGCAGCAGCACCAATTGCTCCTTGGCAAACTGCGGATCGACCCGCGCAAACGGGACCATGTGAAACGCCAGGTCCCACGCGGCGTACCAAGGGTACTCCCACTTGTCGGGCATCGAGATCACATCGCGGTTGTAGAGATGCTGCCAGTCGGAGTTGCGGCCGTCCTGCCGGCTCGCCGGCGGCGGCGGACAGTTCGGATCGCCGGTGAGCCACGTCTTCACGTCGTAGTGGTAATACTGCTTCGACCAGAGCAGGCCCGCGTAACCCTGCCGCGCGACGTTCCGCCGCTCGTCGCTCAGGCCGACGGGGATGACGGTCTTGTAGAACTCATCGGCCTCGTGGAGCCGCTGCGAGAATGTGCGGTCGAAGCCCGGTCCCAGCGGCGATCGCGGGGCGACGTCCGCCTTGACGAGCCGGAGCTTGAGCTCCACGCTCTTTCCCGCGGCGATGTCGAGCTTGTAGTGTGCCGCGGCCTTGGTGCCGATCTGGTCGGGGTTCACCGCATCGCGCTTGCCGTGGATCACGTAATCGTGGAACGCGTCTTTGACATGGCGCGACTCGCTGGGCGAGCCGAAGCAGCGCTCGCAGTTGGTTTCATTCTCCGTGACGAGCAATTTGGGCTGCGCACCGCCCGGGCCAGCACCGATGTGCAGCTTGTAGGGCGAGAGCGTTACGTGGTCCGCCCAGATCGTCTTTTCATCGGGGCAGGTGATGTAGCCCTTGATCGTGCCGCCTTCGCTGCGCGTGCCCCAGGTCCACGTATTGCGGAACCACACCTGCGGCAGCACGTGCAGTTGCGCCGCGTCCGGCCCGCGATTCGTCACGGTGATGCGGATCAACACATCGTCCGCCGCCGCCTTGGCGTACTCGATCTGCACATCGAAGTAGCGGCTCTCGTCAAACACGCCCGTGTCGCCGAGCTCGAACTCATCCTGTTCCCGGCCTCGGGCCGCGTTCCCCTCGATCAGCCGCTGATACGGGAACTCCGCCTGCGGATACTTGTAGAGCGCCTTCATGTACGAATGCGTCGGCGTCGAGTCGAGGTAGTAGTAGCATTCCTTGACGTCTTCGCCATGATTGCCCTGGCCATTGGTCAGGCCGAACAGCCGCTCTTTGAGGATCGGGTCCTTGCCGTTCCAAAGAGCAAGCCCGAAGCACAATCGGCACTCGCGATCGGTGATGCCCAGCAGCCCGTCCTCGCCCCAGCGATACGCTCGGCTCCGCGCCATGTCGTGCGTGAAATAGTTCCAGCAGTCCCCGTGATCCGAATAATCCTCACGCACCGTGCCCCACTGGCGCTCCGACAGATAGGGACCCCAGCGCTTCCAATTCTCCTTCCGCTCCGCGTCCTCGTGCAGCCGCCGAACCTCGGCCGTCATCGGCGGCGACTTGGCCTGCGGCTTTGCGGTCGGCTTGGACGAAGCCTTGGATGACGATTTGGGCGACGACTTTCTCGGCGACTTGGATGCCATGTCTCCAGCATGCCCACGACAACAGGAAATCGCAACGCGCCATTTCACTCAATGACGCATTTCAAGCCACATCGGCGTGCCCATGTTCTGTTGTGGGATCACCGTGTGTTGATCCCAGAATCCGGGGATCGGCGTGCCGCAGTCGGGGCACCAGCCGTTGACCAGCCGATTCTCGCGGATCACGAACCCCTTCCGCTCGATCAGCGTCGCGCAGCAGCCCGGGCATCGCGTGTTCTCCCACGCCCCGAGCTGCCCCGGCAGATTCCCGGCGTAAACGTAACGCAGCCCCGCCGATACGCCGATCTCGCAGGCCCGCAGAAGTGTCGTCACCGAGGTCGAACCGGCGTCCATCATCCGGTAATCGTTGTGGAAAGCCGTGACGTGCCACGGGATGTCCGGCGAAATCTCCGCGAGGAACGCCGCCATCTCGCCGAGTTCGGCGCTGCTGTCGTTGAAGCCGGGGATCACGAGCGTCACGATCTCCAGCCAGAAGCCCATCTCGTGGAGCTGGCGGATCGTGCGCTTCACGTTGGGCAGCTGCCCGCCGAGCTCGCGGTAATGTTTGTCGTCGAAACTTTTGAGGTCCACTTTATAAAGCTGCACATGCGGGCGGATGTATTCGAGGACGCGCTGCGTGGCGTTGCCATTCGAGATGTACGCCCCGATCAGCCCCTTGCGCTGACCGAGCCGCAGGACTTCCGCGGACCACTCGCTGGTGATCAGCGGCTCGTTGTACGTCGTGGCCAGCACCGGGGCGTTGTAATGAAGCGCCATATCCACGAGGCGCTCGGGCGTGACCTGGTAAACATTGGCGACGGATTTGTCATCGCGCAGGGCCTGCGACGTGACCCAGTTCTGGCAGTAGCTGCAGTGCAGGTCGCAGCCGAGCATGCCGAAGCTCATCGCATCCCGGCCGGGAAATGCGTGGAAGAAAGGCTTCTTCTCGATCGGGTCACACGCCAGCGCCCCGACATATCCCGCGGGAACCTTCAGCACACCGCCCTCGTTGTAACGCACCTTGCAGACGCCGGTCTTGCCATCGGCGATCTTGCACTCATGTCCGCATGCGTAGCAGAGCAGGCGGCCGTCGGGCAGCTTCTCATAAAGCTCACCGGGCCGCGTCATGCTCTCCATGACGGTTTTAAGCTGCAGCGCTGCGGGGGAGGTCAGTGCCATGCTCACATGATACGCATCTTCCGGCCCCCTCTCCCCCGGGGAGAGGGCTGGGGTGAGGGCGTGTGGGATTTGCATGTGCTCAACGCGACCATCAAGACGCGAATCCTGAATCGAAATGTGCCGTAAATGCGGTGCACCGCGTACTCCCCGCGCCCCCTCACCCGGCCTCGCCGACTCGGCCACCCTCTCCCCGGGGGCGAGGGATCGTATCCTTCAACCACTCCCGCCACATCGACAAGCTCAGCAGCGCAAAAAGCCGCTGGGCGTGATCCACTTTCCCGCTCACGTGCTCCGTGACAAACCGCTCCACCCCCTCGCGCCGCAGCCCGATCTCTGTGAGATACGGCGCATCGAGCAGCCACTTCACAATCATGGGCTTCAGCGGCCCGGCAAACCAAGGCCCGATCGGCACCGCGAAACCCATCTTCTTGCGGTTGCAGACGTCGTCGGGGAGCCATCGCCGGGCGATATCCCGCAGCAATCCCTTCGGCCTGCCACTGGGACAAATCACGTCATACGGCAGCGACATCGCTTGTTCTACAACCGCGGTGTCGAGAAGCGGACATCGCACCTCAAGCCCGACGGCCATTGACGCGCGATCGACCTTGCGGAGCAGATCGAACGGCAGATAGTTTTCAAAGTCCCAACACCGCGCCCAATCGGCGGGCTTTTCCGGCTCCTTCTCCGTTGGGGACAGGACCGGCGTGAGATCGAGTGCTGGATCGGTGAAGAGGATCCCCTTTCTGCCTAATGCGGCGCTTTGCTTTCCGTCGAAAAGCCGAATCATGCTCATATATTGTCGTGCAACATTTTTTTGCTTGGACGCAGCAATGAAACGTGACCATCGTGAGCGATTCGACTTTTGTTCTCCCCCGTGAATTTGTGGAAGGAATCGCAGCCACCAACCATGCTGGGAGATCAGTTCAAGAGCTTGGTAGCGGTCGTACCCGCCAAACAGTTCATCTCCGCCATCGCCCGAGAGTGCAACAGTGACATGTTGTCGGGTCGCCTTGCTCAGCCAGTATGTTGGCAAGAGCGACGAATCGCCCAGCGGCTCGCCCATGGTAGCGATCAGAAATTGCAGGTCTTTCTCGACATCGGGCTCGGCTCGCAATTCGTGATGCTCCGCGCCGATGTGCTGTGCGACTTTCTTGGCCCATGGCCCCTCGTCGTATCTTGCATCAGGCATCGAGACGCTGAATGTCTTGAGTCGGCCCCCTCGTTTGTCAAGCTCTTGTTGCGCGATCGCGGCAACGACAGAGGAGTCAATTCCGCCGGACAAGAAACAACCGAGCGGCACATCGGATTCGAGACGCTTCTTGACGGCCACAGGGATGAGTTGATTGAACTCGAGCTGACTTCTGATTGAACGCGAAATGGGTTCAGCACCATATCGGTGTGTTTCGCCTGAACCCCAATATCCCGTAAGCGTGACAGTCGTGCTTCGATGCACAGATAATTCGTGGATGTTCCCTAATAACGAACTGCCTGGTACGTATCCATACCCAAGAAAATACTCCAACCCGATCGGGTTCGGCGAATGCTGATCAAATACTGGAATCGCCGCTGGGACGCTGGCAAAAAAATATCCATCAGGTGTTCGCAGCGTGTAGAGCGGCTTTTTGCCGACGCGATCGCGGGCCAGGAAGAGTTCGCGTTTCGCCGCATCCCAGATCGCGAAGGCGAACATGCCGTCGAGGTGGGTCGGGAGTTCGGTGCCCCAGGCGCGGTAGCCGTGGAGAAGGACTTCGGTGTCGCAGTGGTCGGTGGTGAACTTGTAACCGAGCTTTTCGAGTTCGCTGCGCAGGTCGCGGTGGTTGTAGATTTCGCCGTTGAAGACAACCGTCAAACCGTCAGCGGTCATCGGCTGCGCGCCGTGCGACGGATCGAGGATGGCGAGGCGTGTGTGGACAAGGCCGCAGGGGCCGTCGATGAAGATGCCGTGGCCGTCGGGGCCGCGGACGGCGATGGCGTCGCGCATCTTCTCCAGCGCGGCCCGGTCCGGCGGCTGACCATCGAAACGCAGGATTCCGGCGATGCCGCACATGGGGGAAGTGTCCGGTGTTCAGCGGTCAGTGTCCAGTGGGCAAGAAAAAACGCCGCAGCATCATGCCGCGGCGTTTGATCATTTCAAATACGGGAAGCTCACCATTACGCGGGCGTTGAGCCATCGCCGGGCTTGGGCTTCTCCGGTACCTTGGGCAGTTCCACGCGGACGTGGATCTCCTTGAGCTGGTCGTTATCGACCGGCGACGGCGCTTCGGTCATGAGGTCGGCGCCGGTCTGGGTCTTGGGGAATGCGATGACGTCGCGGATGTTGGTCGTGCCGCAGAGGTGCATGATGATGCGGTCGAGTCCCAGCGCGAGCCCGCCGTGCGGCGGGGCGCCGAACTTGAGGGCGTCGAGCAGGAACCCGAACTTCACGCGAGCCGAGGCCTCGTTGATGCCCAGGAAGTTGAACACTTTCTGCTGCACTTCGGGGCGGTGGATACGGATCGAGCCGCCGCCGAGTTCCGAGCCGTTGCAGACGATGTCGTACGCCTTGCTGCGGATCGACGAGAGGTCCTTGTGGTCCGTCGAGTCGAGCTTGTGCAGGTCCTCGTCCATCGGCGCGGTGAAGGGATGGTGCAGGCTGTCCCAGCGCTTGGCCTCTTCGTTGTATTCGATGAGCGGGAAATCGATGACCCAGAGCCATTTCCACTGGCCCTCGCCGAGCATGCCGAGGTCGTTGGCGAGTTTGATGCGCAGTTCGCCGAGCACGCGATGCACGACGCTCGCCTTGTTGTGCACGCCGAAGACGATCAGATCGCCTTCCGCCGCGCCGAGGCGTTCGATGAGTTCGGGGCCGATGCCCTCGATGAATTTCGCGATGCCGGTGCTGACCTTGCCGCCCTCGATCTTGCAAAGGGGCAGGCCGCCCGCGCCGAACTGCTTGACCCACTCGGTCAGCGCATCGGTCTGTTTGCGGGTCAGCTTCGTCGCGCCCTGCGGCACGACGATCGCCTTCACCAGGCCGCCCGCGTCGAGCGTGCCCTTGAACACCTTGAAATCCGTCTTGGCGACGATGTCGCTGACGTTCTTGAGCTCCATGCCGAATCGCAGGTCCGGGCGATCAGAACCGAAACGGTTCATCGCCTCGGCGTAGGTCATCCGCTGGATCGGCGGCACCTCGACATTCAGCACTTCCTTCCACACGCGCCGCACAACACCCTCGACGCTCGTCATCACATCTTCCTGCTCGACGAAGCTCATCTCCAGATCGATCTGCGTGAACTCCGCCTGCCGATCGGCACGCGGGTCTTCGTCACGGAAGCAGCGCACGATCTGGATGTATTTTTCCATCCCGCCGACCATGAGGATCTGCTTGAAGAGCTGCGGGCTCTGGGGCAGGGCGTAGAACATGCCGGGGTGCAGACGGGCGGGCACGAGGAAGTCGCGCGCGCCTTCGGGCGTGCTCTTGCACAGGAAGGGCGTCTCGATTTCGTAGAAGCCCAGCGCATCGAACTGGTCGCGCATGATCTTGGTGACGCGGTGGCGCGTGCGGAGGATCTCCTGCATGCGCGGACGGCGGAGGTCGATGTAGCGGTACTGGAGCCGGCGATCCTCGGCGACCTTGTGCGCCTCATCGGGCATGAAGGGCGGGGTCTCGGACTTGTTGAGCAACTCGGCGGTGTCGCAGCGGACCTCGATCTCACCGGTGACGAGTTTCGGATTCGCCATGCCCGGCTCGCGCGCCAGGACGGTGCCAGAGATGGCGACGACGTCCTCGTGGCGGAGCTTGGAGGCGAGCGTGTGGGCGGCGCCGGCCTCGGGGTTGAACACGAGCTGGGTGATGCCCTCACGGTCTCGCAGGTCGATGAAGACGAGCCCGCCGAAGTCGCGGTAATTGTTGACCCAACCGGCGAGGGTCACGCGCGTGTTGACGTCGGTCTTTCGGAGTTGGCCGCAGGTGTGAGTCCGCTTGAGCATCGCTGCATCTTCCGTGAAAATAGGGCTAAGTTGAGCGGCGGATGATACCACCCGCGCGGCGGCGATGCCATCGGACGCTTTACACGTTGGTGGAGCGGTCGTAGCTTGGCCGCCACTTATCTGTGAGTGCCGCGCACATGCAGAATATTGTGATCGACAAGCCGTATGTTTTTGTTCCGCCGCATCGGGGGAGTTTCTGGCCGCGCGTGATGCGGAGCTATCTGCCACGCTATTTGCGGAAGAGTTGGGGCATTGAGCGGATCGAGTGCCGGGGGCTGGAGCGTTTGCAGGAGTCGGTGAAGGCCGGGCACGGCATCGTGCTTGCGCCCAATCATTGTCGGCCGTGCGATCCGATGCTGATGAACGCCGTCGCGGGGCGCATCGGTGTCAATCTCTACACAATGGCCGCTTGGCACGTTTTCATGCAGGGCAAGCTGATCCGGTGGGTGCTGCGTTGCGCGGGAGGTTTCAGCGTGTTCCGTGAGGGCATGGATCGGGCCGCGGTGAATGAGGCGATCGACATTCTCACGAAGGCCGACCGTCCGCTCGTCGTCTTTCCCGAAGGCACAATCTCGCGGACGAATGACCAGCTCAACAACCTGATGGAAGGCCCGGTCTTCTTTGCACGCAGCGCCGCCAAACGCCGCGCGAAAGAGGCGGGGGAAAATCGCAAGGTTGTCATCCACCCCGTCGCGATCAAATATCTCTTTCACGGTGACCTCGCCGCATCGCTCACGCCCGTTCTCGAATCCATCGAAGCGCGCCTCACTTGGCATCCGCAGCGACACCTCTCGCTCAACGACCGCATCGCCAAGGTCGGCCTCGGCCTACTCGCGCTCAAGGAGACCGAATACCTCGGCGAGCCGCAGACCGGTGAGCTCGACGTGCGGCTCAAGCGTCTGATCGATCATCTGCTCGTCCCACGCGAGAAGCAGTGGCTCGAGGGCAACAGCGAGGGCAGCGTGATCAACCGCGTCAAGAAATTGCGCACCGCGATCCTGCCCGATATGATTAGCGGCGAGATCACGGAAACGGAACGAGCGGAGCGATGGCGGCAGCTTGCGGATCTTTACTTGGCGCAGCAGATCTCGCTCTACCCGCCGGATTACATCCGCGAACAGCCCAGCGCCGAGCGGTTGCTCGAAACCGTTGAGCGCTACGAGGAGGACATTACCGATGTCGCGCGGGTGCACCGGCCGATGAGCGTGATCGTGCAGATCGGCACGGCTATCCAGGTCGGCCCGCAGCGCGACCGCGGCTCGGCCAGCGACCCGGCGGCGCAGGCGATGGAGCAGCAGCTCAAGACGATGCTCGCCGAGCTCTCTAAGGAGACCGGCGCCGGAAGGGCGGTGGGAGCGTGACGCAGCTATTGGATCCACCCACGGCGCGGGGATCGAAGCGGCTCTACGCCACTCGGGCCATCGTCGTCGCAATCGCACTGGCCGGCTGGTTCTGGAGCCAGGGTTTGATCGGCTCGATGACCGCGCCGACCGATGGCGTCTCCGACCGCATTTTTGTCCTCACAGCCTCGTTCCACGACTACCTGGCGGAACACGCGTCGGCCGCCAATGTGCTGCTGATCGTCAGTTCATTCTGCATCGATGTGCTCGGTATCTTCCTGCTCGCCCGCGGAATCTTCGGTCCCACGCTCCGCCCCATCGTCGGCCTCATCTCCCTCTTCGCCCTGCGGCAGCTCTGTCAGGCGACGATCGGCCTGCCCGTTCCGCCGGGCATGATCTGGCGCGAGCCGCTGCCGTTTCACTCGTCGCTGCTGGTGACCTACGGCGTGGCCAATGATTTCTTCTTCTCCGGCCACACCGCGATCGCGGTGCTCGGTGCGGTGGAGCTGGCGCGGCTCGGTTCCAAGCGGTGGGTCGCCCTGGGCCTGGCCATTGCGGTGTTCGAGATGGTGACCGTGCTCGTGCTCCGGGCGCATTACACGATGGATGTCTTCACCGGGATGCTCGCGGCGTTGCTCATGGCACAGGTGGCGGCATGGGTCGCCCCGGCTTGCGATCGTGCCCTCCGGCGGCTTGCCGGCTCCGGGACCGCAGATCGGCGTGCGTAGATCACAAAATCGCGGGAAATCCGGGAACCGAGTGTGGATGCCGGGCGTCAGAATTGTCGATAATCTCACAGGTAGAACATTGTGCCATGCCGCCGCCGGCGGCTATCATAAAAGCACGACGTTTCCCCGGCCGGACCCCCGGCCCCTTTGGATAGCTGGAGACCCGCATGAGACTTGCAGTCGCTTGCGCGATCGTTGGATGCCTGTTGACCGGTGCGCTTTCGGCGACCGCTGCGGACTTGTCGCGCGAGGCTCTGCTCATCCAGAAGCTCGGCCGCGCCGATGCGGATCGCCTGAGCAAGCCCCCGCAGCCGCCGACCAAGGCGGAGTTGATCGCCGCTAGCCGCACGATCGATGAGTATCTCCAGACCAGCTATCGCACGAAGAAGATCGCACCGAATCCGCATGCGTCGGAAGACATTTGGCTGCGCCGCGTTTACCTCGACATCATCGGCCGGATTCCGACGCTCGAGGAGACCGTCCGTTTCCGCAACAGCAACACACCCGACAAACGCAGCAAGCTCATCGATGAGTTGCTCGACTCCGATGGCTACGCCATCAACAGCTTCAATTACTGGGCGGACCTGCTGCGCATCCAGACGAACATGCCGGGCGGTGTCGCGTACGCCGGGTGGCTCAAGAATTCGCTTAAAGAGAACAAGCCGTACGACAAGATGGTCACGGACATGCTCACGGCGAAGGGCTTCCCGTGGGAAAATGGCGCGACCGGCTACTTCATCCGCGACGACGGGATGCCGCTGGACAACATGGCGCTGACCACGCAGGTCTTCCTGGGCACCAGCCTCGTCTGTGCACAGTGCCACGACCATCCATTCGACAAGTGGAAGCAGCGCGATTTCTACCAGATGGCGGCGTACACGTACGGCATCCAGACCCGCATGGAGCCGGAGAATGTCAAAGCCGCCAAGCAGCTCGCCCGCAAGGAGAGCGAGAGTGTCCGCGGCGAACTGGACAATCTGACGCGCGTGCTCACCTACGGCGTTCACGAGACGAAACGCCAACTCAATTTCCCCCACGACTACAAATACAGCGACGCGAAGCCGAATGATCCGGTCTACCCCGCGGTGATCTTCGGTCGGGCGGAGACCGATGGCGACCAGAGCCCGCGTGAAGCTTACGCGCACTGGATCGTTGACCGCCAGAATCCCCGCTTCACGCAGGTGATCGCCAATCGGCTCTGGAAGCGCGTCTTCGGCGCCGGGCTGATCGAGCCCGTGGATCAGATGACCGATCGCTCGAAGCCCAGCCACCCGGAGCTGATGTCGTTCCTGACCTACAAGATGGCGAGCTTCAACTACGACGTGAAGTTGTATCTCAAGATGCTCTACAACACGGACCTCTACCTGAGGGCTGTGACGGTGCAGGACGCACCCGAGGGCCAGCCCAGCACATTCGCCGGGCCGGTGCTCAAGCGGATGACCGCCGAGCAGTTCTGGGATTCGCTGATGACATTGGTGATCCCCGACCCCGATCACCGCACCGGCGCCGTTGATGAATACGCCTACCTCGGCACGACCGAAGCGCTGCGCGAGGCGACCCCGCAGTCGCTGGTGGCGATGGCGGTCGAGCGGTCGGAATACAACCAAGCCCGCCGCGCGATCAACGAAGAGCTCCGCACCGCACGCGACAAGAAGGACACGGCGGCGATCGAACGCCTCGAGGCGAAGATGCGCGATTTGAAGCAGCCATCGATGGGGCCGTCGATGATGAAGTCGGACAAGATGATGGCCGGCGATGACAAAGCGATGGCGGCAAAAGCAGCAGCGTACGGCAAGCCCGCGACGGCCGGGAAATCCGGCACTCCTGCGATGCTCGCCCGCCGTGTCGATCCGGCGATCTGGAAGGACTACCCCGCGGAATTCGTCCGTGCCTCGGAGATGAATTCACCGGCGAATTTCAGCCACTTCCTCCGCCAGTTCGGCCAGTCCGACCGTGAGCTGATCAACAACGCCAACGAGAACGCGAACCTGATCCAGGTGTTGGCGATGTTCAACGGCCCGATGTTCAAGCACGTCATGAGCGAGAAGTCACAGGTCATGCAGAACGTCGCATCGGTTGGGACTCCCGCCGACAAGGTGCAGATCATCTTCCTCAGCCTGCTCAATCGTGAGCCCACGGCCTACGAGCGGCAGACGATGAGCAGCATGCTCAGCAGCACAAAGCCCGAGTACGGCAAACTGATCTGGGCGATCCTCAACACGCGCGAGTTCTCGTTCATCCAGTGACGCATCCCCGGCCGCAGCGCAAAACGATTGGAACACGATGATGAAAGACACGCTCAAAAAGCTCGACGACGTTTCCCGCCGCGATTTCGCCGCGTTCATGGCCAAGGCGTGCCTGGGCGTCGGGATGATTCCGTGGCTGGGTGGAACGCGCGCGTTCGGGGCGTCGCCTTCTTCGGCCGCATCCACTTCGTCAGCGAAGAGCGGCGTCAAGAATGTGATCTACCTCTACATGGGCGGCGGGATGTCGCACCTCGACACGTTCGATCTCAAACCCGGCACGTCCGTTCAAGGGCCGACCGAGGCGCTCAAGACCAACATCACCGGCTATCGCGTCGGTTCGCACCTGCAGAAGATGGCGAAGCTGATGGACCGTGTCGCGGTGGTCAATTCGATGCGGACGACGACCGGCGCCCACGAAGAGGGCCGCTATTTCATGCGGACGAGCTACTCCAAGCGCGGCACGATCGTGCATCCGGCGCTGGGGTCGTGGATGCTGGCGCTGACGGGAAAGACGAATCCGATCCTGCCCGGCGCCGTGTCGATCGGCGGGGGCAGCGCGGATGCGACGGCCGGTTTCCTCGAAAATAAATTTGCGCCGCTGCCGCTGGACAGCGCGACCTCGGGCCTGCCCAACAGCAAACGCGACGTCAGCGAGAGCGAGTTCATGGAACGCCTGACGCTGGCCGATGCGCTCGACAAGCCTTTCCGCGCCCACTATCAGCAGCAGAAGCAGGTACGTGCGTACACCGATCTCTACGCCGACGCGATCACGCTGATGAACAGCAAGGACCTCGAGGTCTTCGACATCACCAAGGAAAACGAGTCGGTCCGCAAGGACTACGGCAACAATGCGTTCGGCCAGGGCTGCCTGCTCGCCCGCCGACTTGTCGAGCAGAACGTGCGCAGCGTCGAGGTGAACCTCGGCGGGTGGGACACGCACACGGACAACTTCCAGGCGATGGAGGACCGCGTGCCGCAGCTCGATCAGGCGATGGCCACGCTGCTCGAGGACCTCAAGGGCCGCGGCATGCTGCAAAACACGCTCGTCGTGCTCGCCACGGAGTTCGGCCGCACACCGCTGATCAACGCCAATCGCGGCCGCGACCATCACCCGCGCGCGTTCACCTGCCTGCTGGCCGGTGGCGGGATCAAGGGCGGCCAGGTCTACGGCAAGACCGATGCGACGGGAGCCGAGGTCGCCGAGAATCCCGTGAGCATCCCGGACTTCAACGCGACGATCGGCACGGTGCTGGGGCTCAAGCTCGATCAGGTGGTCACATCGCCGTCGGGCCGGCCGTTTGTGTTCGCCGACCACGGCAGGCCGATCAAAGAATTGGTCTGATCTGGATGCGGGCAATTGCCATAAGTGCGTTTGAAATGCCGATCCGGCGCGCATGATCGCGTCGTTTGTGCGATTTCATCGGTGACCGCGCCCGTGCGCACGATCGTGACGTTGGGGCGCGGCGTATCGCTGCAAGTTATTTGGCTGCCGATGCAAACGCTTTCTTGAATATTTCGGGAAACGTCAAGATGGGCAGCCGCATTGGTGCGCGCCGCCTCCGGCTTGAGCGCCTTGCGCCTTGACGAAAAAGGCGGCAAATCACGGATGATTCGACGAGTTTTCAAGTCGCTCATTGCGCACCTTGGAACGAATCTCACTTATGGCGACGGCCGCATTCACTTCTTGAGGCCGCGCGGCAGCAGCGGCATCATTTCGTCGAAATCGTTCAGCCTGCGCACGATGTCGCCGATCATCGCCTGGCTCTGCAGCATCGCCTCGAACTCGGGTTTGATCGTCAGTTTTTCCGAGAACGTCTGAAGCATCTTTGCGAACTTCGGCGGGTAGCCCAAGTCCTCGCCGAGCTTGCCCATGAGCCCCAGCGAGTGGCGGATTTCGATGATGTCCTGCCGGAGGCTCGCGGGATTGTCGCTGGCGACGAGGCGCTGGATGAGGCGGATCTGCACGCCGATGTTGAAGCTGCCCACGGCCCGGTCGCCGCCGGCGGAGCGGACGGTATTGCTGAGCGTCTCGGTCAGCAGCGTGGCGGTCTTGGCGATCTCCGCGGTCTGCACCTGTCCGGTCCACTCGTCGGGCCAGGTCGCACCAAGATCCTTCAGCGAGCCTTGCAGCGGCGCAATCATGTCGGGCTTGACGCTCTTTCCCGCAGCGCGGACGAGCAGCAGGTCCGCGGCCCGGTAGCCGCTGATGAGCGCGAAGTAATGGCCGCCGATCGCCAGTTCGACCGTGCGCTCCAGATCACGCAGCATCTCCCTGGCCGCGGAGAGCTGACTGGACGCATCGTCGAAACGCGATTCCTTCAGGGCGCGATCCGCATTTTCGAGTGTTGCGGAAATCTTCTTCCACGCTTCGCCGCCGAATGTGCTCAGTGTGTCGTGGTCGAAACGCCGGGTTATTTCCTGCAGCAGCTTCGTTTGTGCCACCTTGATCGCCCGGGCCTTGGTCGCGGTGCTCAGGGCCTCGGCGAGCGATTTGCCCGCGATGTCGTACTGGTCATTGGCGGCGTGAAAATCCTCGTGATCCATCGCGCGTTCGGCGTTGAGCAGCGCACGCAGACCGGTCAGCAGGGCGGGCTCCGCCTCGGTCGCGACCTCGTTACGCTCGGCTTCGACGGCGATTTCGAGGGCGCTCTGCCGACCGGTGCGGGCCATTTCGCGGGCCTGATAGAGGAGCTCGATGGCTTGGATGGCGTCGCCGAATTCGGTGAGGGCGTGATCCGCGTCGTTGTATTTCTGCTCGCGCCACAGCCGCGCAGCCTCGCCGCCCTTGGTGACGGCGTCGTCGAGCAGTGGTTTGAAACGGCCCTCTGGCGGGATGTCCTTGACCAGTGCCCAGGAACGATTGAGGCTGGCCTTGCGTTCGATCCGCTCGGGGGTAAGCGGATCGAGCGGCGGCGGTTCGGCGGCCAGCGGCGGCGGCGGGGCGGGAGCGACCGGTTTTGGAGAACTGCGTGGGATGAACAGGACGGCGACGATCACGCCGATTAACGCGAACGACGACACGGCCAGCAGCATGAGTACCCGGACTTGCTTGTGGACGGTCTCCCGGGCCGCCTGTTTGACGAATTGACGGTTGAGAATTTCCCGAGCCTTTGCGGCTGCGACGTCGTCGTTTTCGTCGATGGGCTGGTCCATCCGCCGTTTCGCCTGTAGTTGGCACGATGATAGCACATTCCAAATGATCGTCCGGCGGGTGCGGCGCGATGGTCGCCGGGTTTTTCATTTTCGTGGTGGCAATGTCTAATGAAGCCCACAAGGAGATCCCCGATGATCCGCCACACCCTGCTGCTGATCTGCTGCGTCGCAACACTTCTCTCGTGTAGTGCATCGACGAAGGCGGAGGATGCCGCGCCGGTCCGCCGACTGCTCTACGTTGCCACACCGGGGATCCGCGACCTGCTCGACTACGGCGGCAAGGGGATCGCAGTGTTCGACATCGACGGCGGCCATCAATTCGTGCGGCGTATCGCGCTGCCGACGCTTGATAAGGGCGGCAAGACGTTGCCGGTCAAGGGGATTTGCGCCAGCGCCCAGCGCGGCTTGCTGTACATCAGCACGACGAAATCGCTGACGTGCGTGGACCTGCGGACCGATGCGGTGAAGTGGGAGAAGAGCTTCGATGAGGGGTGCGATCGCATGTCGATCTCGCCCGATGGCACGATGATTTATCTTCCGTCGTTTGAGAAGGATCACTGGAACGTGATCGATGCGGCGAGCGGCGCGACGATTGGCAAGGTCGTGACGAATTCGGGCAGCCACAACACGGTGTACGGGCGTGACGGGAAATATGCCTATCTCGCGGGGCTAAGGTCGCCGCTGCTGACGGTCGCCGATACGGCGACGCACACCGCGGCCCGGACCGTCGGCCCGTTCGGAGGCAGCGTTCGGCCGTTTACGGTCAAGGGCGATCAGACGCTCTGCTTTGCGTGCGTCAACGGGCTGCTGGGTTTCGAGGTGGGCGACCTGAAGAGCGGGAAGGTGTTGCATCGCGTCACGGTGCCGGGGGTGAAGACCGGGCCGGTGGCGCGGCACGGATGTCCGAGCCACGGGATCGGGATGACGCCCGATGAGAAAGAGATATGGGTCGCGGATGCCTTCAACAAGCGTGTTCACATTTTCGACGCCGCGCAGATGCCGCCGAAGTATGTCGAGAGCATCCAACTCCGCGACGAGCCGGGCTGGGTGACGTTCACGAAGGACGGACATTTCGCCTATCCCTCGACCGGCGAGGTGGTCGAGACGGCGACGCGGAAGATCGTCGCGCAGCTCAAGGATGAGCAGGGCAAGCCGGTGTCGAGCGAGAAACTGCTGGAGATTGATTTCCGGGGTGGTGAGCCGATCGACAACGGCGATCAGTTCGGGATCGGGCGTGTCGTTGGCGGACAGTGATCGCGGCGTCCGCTCCGACTTGCGATTGGCGGATTGATTCCCTAGCCTCTGCGTCCGATTACAAAAAGTGAGAACTCATTCATGGCTCAGAAGTCGCTCTTTGAGGAACCGGCGCACGCCACCAAGCGGCCGGAGTTCAAGCTGTTCACCGATGGCGCGTGCCTGGGGAATCCCGGGCCGGGCGGGTGGGCGTACATCCTGGAGACCGTGGCCGGCGAGATTGTGGAAGCCAGCGGCGGGGAGCGATCGACGACCAACAACCGCATGGAGCTGATGGCGGTGATCCAGGGGCTCTCGGCGATGGCGGAGTCGAGCGTGGTGCACCTGGTGGGCGACAGCGAGTACGTGCTCAAGGGGCTGAGCGAATGGCTGCCGGGCTGGAAGCGGCGGGGCTGGCGGAAAGCGGACAAGAAGCCGGTGCTCAACGCGGACCTGTGGCAGGAGATCGACCGGCTGACGCAGCGGCACGAGGTGCGTGTGGAGTGGACGCGCGGGCATTCGGGGCATCCGGAGAATGAGCGCTGCGACGAACTGGCGTCGGCGGAGGCGAAGCGGTTTTCGCGGAAGTGATCGGCGGCACGGCTGGAACCTGAGCAATTGATCGGCAAAAAAAAGCCACGGCGGGAAGGCCCGCCGTGGCTTTGATGTGCATCGAAGCGATGGCTCGACTCAATACTGAACCGTACCGAGGACGCGGGGCTGATCGGTCGAGGCATACACGCGGGAGCGATCGAAGACGACGGCGACGCGGCGCTGTGCGACGAGCCCGTTGGTTGCCTGATCGTAGCCGCGGATCAGGATGTATGCGGTGAAGATATCGCTGCGGACGTTGCAGGTCTGCATGATCCACCGCATGAGCATGGACTTCTCTTCACGGTCATCGATGATGCCGTCACCGGCCAGCGAGTTGTTGGTGGGCTGACCGAGGAAGTCGGCTTCGGGATTGTCGACGCCGTCGGCGCCAGGGTTGTTGGTGGCGGGTGTGGCGATGTTGAGGTTGTACATCTCGCCGAGGTAGGCGATGCCCTTGGTGGTGCGGTAGGGAACGCTGGTGGTGGCATCGACGAGTGCTGGGCGAGCGCCGGTGTTGTTTTCGCGGAAGTTGATGATCGCCTTGGCGATCTCGTCGCGGCGTGTCTGGGCCTGCGCGGCGGTCATGGCGCCGGTGGGTGGGATGGGCAGGATGTAGCGGAGCGTGTCGTAGGGGACGGTGTTGAGGTTGATGGTTCCGGGGACAAACCATTCCTTGGTGTCAGTGCCGCCAGCACCGTTGGCGACGCCGTTGCCGTTATCGACGCCGCTGTCAGCGGTGCCGTTGCCGTCGTTGTCGAGGCCGTCAACCGCGGGGCTGAGCGTGGTGAAGCGGTCCATGAGGAAGACGGCGTAGGGCACGGCGAGGTCGCCGGTGCCGACGAACTGCGGAGCGGAGAAGTCGAGCATCCAGCGCTCGGTGGGGGTGGAATTTAGGGTGGTGTTGTCGTACGAGGCTCCTAGAAAAAGCGAGGCCTTGAAAGTCTCGGGCCAGCGATAGTCAACGCCGGCGACCGTGCCGATGCCGAAGAAGGTTGAGATTAGCGCAAGATCGCCGGCGTGCAAGATCGCGCCGGAGGGATCGGGCTTGAAACAGAACTGATTTTTTGTCGCGGCCAACCGATCAGGGGGGACTACGGTTGCAAAACTGCCGCTGCCGATCGCGACTGCAACTTTGGGGACCAAACCGAACTGGGCATAGGGCGTTGTAAATGCGTTAAATTTCTTGGGGTTGTCCGTGGTTACGCGAGGAAATTCACTTTTCATTCCTGCGGAATCAGTCGTTGTTGTCGGGCCTATAACGGTCATGGCGTTGAGGCCGTTGTTGTTGCCTAAAAACGTGATGCGTTGATAGCGGATCAGCCCGTCCGTCGCAGGATTGCCAACATAACCAGGGGCGTCGAAATTGGCGAAGGTCTTGCTTGTCGGCTGGCCGGTGGGGCCGACGGCCTGGAAGTACGATGTCGCCATGACTGCGCCCGTAGCGTCCGAAGCTCGGAGCCTTAACCGGAAATCAAGGCCGGTGAGGGTGATGATTGGCCAAGTTTGTGCAATGTTGATCTTGGCAGTCCCGGCTGGCACAAGCGAGCCGATGGTATCGCTATTAATCCCGGCCTCCGGGCCGCCGGTAAGTCCGGAGGAATTGATGCAGAGAACAATCGAGGAGTTAGCCGCTAGGGTGGGCTGTGCGGCGAGCGTGGAAAGCTGACCCCAATTCACCCACGTGCCAGTGGTTGTTTGCTCCACCTCGAGAATCACATTCTGAAGCGAGATTGGAAAGGCATAAGGATTTCGGATTTCAATGCCGCCTCCGGGGACGGAGGTGCCCGCGGCGCTCCATGAATTGGAAATGGAACTCGTCCAACTGATACACTTGAACGCCTGCTGACGATAGACCTCTGTAATAACGGGCAATGGCTGGAACCCGTAACGATCCGTGGCACTGATGGCATTGACCTTGTACAGTTTGTTGTCGGCGGAGGAGTAGCAGAGGGTGTTCGCGGCAAACTGATCGACGAACTGCGGGATCGTCTGGGGGGCCAGCGTCGCCACGTTCGAAGGCGCCTTGAGCGCGCCGGGAAGTGCGTAAACGCTGCCACCGAGTGTCGTGCCGACGAGATTGAAGACCTTGTTGAATTCGCCGGCGAGCTTAGTGGCGGGGCTAGAGGCGACGTTCGAAGCCCTGTCTGCGAAGACGAGGTTGTTGAGGTCTTTCTTGAGGAGTGGTCCGACGGCGTCAATGCCGGCGAGGCGGTATGCGTGGATGTTGGCGCCGCTGAGGGTCGTCATGGCGTGGCGTGGATCCCAGGCAAAGAAATTGGCGAAGTCGGTCGCCGTCGTTCCGCCCTGGGTTCCGGTCATGTTGTAGATGGCATCCTTGTAGCTCGCTTCGGTGTGCCTGCCGGCGGCGAGGGGGGATGTTAGAGAGTTTCCCCATGTGCTGTTGCTGATTTCGTTGCCGTTGTATTGGCGGAGCAGGAGCCGCATGCCGGTGTAGGTGGCGGCGGCTCCGCTGGTGTCTTCGATCGTCGGTGAGGCGGTAAAGCTGGAAAGGCCGCCACGCATGCGCAGTTCCAACTCGGAGTCGATCAGGTGCTTCTTAAGTCCGCCGGTGTAGTTGTCATAGCGGCGGGGGCCGCCGTTCCAGAACGCCAGACGGGTGGCGTAAGCGACGGGGATCGTGGGGGTGCCGCCATAGAGGTATTGAAGCGAGTTGACAACCTCGGAGTTACCTGGGCCGTTGGGATAGAAGGGCGTAGTGGCGTGGTAATAGGCGAAGTTGCCAAGGTCGAGTTCTCCTGGATTAGACATGCGCGGCGCATCGGCATACGTGGCGCCATATGCTGCAGGCGTGGCTGTCTGCGAGGTGCCAACTAGCGCGGACGCGGTGTTGGCGTTGATCATGGCGGAGTTGTCAACGATCTTGATGGACACGAAATAGTCGATGCCGCGGATCGAGGGAATCGGGGCGATCTCGGGCTTGGAGTCGGTGATGCCGTCGCCATCGGCATCGGTCACCGCGTACTTCGCGCTGCCGACGGTAGCCGCATCGGCGGGCGCCAGGGTCTGCACCGTATCGGTCGAACCGGCGGAGGTCTGGTAGGCGAGTGTGGGATTGAGATAGCTGATCTGCAGCCACTTGTAGACGCTGTCGGACGGATCGACGACCGGCGCGCTGGTCGAGAGCCACTTCTTGGTGGCGCCGGGGTAGTCGTAGAGCGTCTTGCCGCCGGTGAAATACGTGCCGGCGCTATCGATGCCCAGGTCGTCGCGGAGCAGGGTGCCGATGGTGTTGACCACCGAGGACTGCACGATGTCCACATCGTTTTGTTTGGCTGTCTCGATCGCGCCCTTGCGATCCAGGCGCACGATCTGCATGTAGGTGATCCCGAGGATCATCGTCAGCAGCAGGGCGGCCAGAACGAGCAGGAGTGTGGATCCTCGGCGGCGCGTGGCGCTTTGCGAGGAGAGGACGGGGAGCGGAGAGCTGGGCTGAAACATGATCGATTCTCCGTAAAGGCTTCTTAGCCTGGGACTCTGATGATTTTTTCGAACATTGCGCCGCCGGCGCCGTCGAGGCCGTAGACGAGGCCGCGCTTGTCGTTGAGTCGGTAGCGGATGCGGAGGAGGGCGGGCCAGACCTGGCCGGGGGCCTTGGTGAAAGGCCCGGGGTTACCCGTGGCCGGATTCCATTTGATTGGCGTTAACAAAGTATCAGCCGCCATGGCGTAATCGACCGCGAATTCACAGACGCCGCTGGCCAGCAGGCCGTGCATCTGCGCCATGCGCCATGCTTCGCCGCCGGTGGAGAAGGTGTTGACGCGGAGACGCGTGGCATCCGTGGTGCCGAAGGCGGCGTTAGCGGCGGTGATCCCTGCGGTATTGAGGCCATCGAGCGTCTGAGCGCAGACGTCGGCAATGCCTCCCTGAAGCGTTGCGGCGCCAGCGTAGCCCGTCAGATAAGTGCCACCGGTTCCTGACACGGCGGCGCCGCCGGCGGCGGTTGCGGCGTTGACGCCGGTCGGCGAGGCGTCGAGGAAGAGGGCCTGGCGGCCGAGGACCCAACTGCAGGCATACTGATTGGCGGTGCCCGCGGCTCCCAGGGTGGTGCCGGAGTCGGCTCCGGTGGGCAGTGTCTTGAGGCAGTGGCCGTACCAGATGCGGACGACGGGGGCGCTCGAAGAGTTGCTGACATCATTGTCGCTGGCGGGGCAGAGGGGCTCGAGCGGTCCACGGACTCGGGCAAAGGCGATCTGATCAACTCTGACGGCTGTAGGGATGGCGGTTGTGGAATTAGCGCTCATAAAGACGGTATTGGCGGCGATGCTGCCCGGGACGATGATCAGGAATCCTCCGCCGCTCTTGCCGAGCATGTTGGCGGTGTCGCGGTCGATGCAGTCGGCGATGACACGGGACTGCTCGATGACCTCGCTGATGCCGGCGCCGCGGCTGACGGCTCCGCCGGTCATCTCGAAGATCTTGTTGAGGAACCCGATGATCATCAGCGTCGCGACGAGCGCGACGAGCATCTCGAGCATGGTGAAGCCCGGGCGGCCCGGGGTGCGATCGAAACGGGGGCTGGGCATGTGATGGGTGGAGCTATTCATCGGACGACGCCTCCGCCGATCGCCGTGAATCCGGCGAAGGAGCTTCTGTTGCCGGTGATTTCGGCGTGCCAGTTGGTTGTCGCGGCTTCACTGTTTGCCGACGACGCCACACCGGTGGGATCGAGGAGCATGTCGCCCATGTTGACAATGCCGGTGTTGACGAGGGCGGGGATGTCCGCGGCGACGGCGGGGCTGCTGGACTTGATGCGCCGCTGGACGAAGACAAAGACCTGCCAGTTGCCCGGCGCGATCTGCTTGAACAGAGGGCGCCAGTAGAATTGGCGGGCGTAGCAATTGGGATCCTCGCTGGCACCATCGGGCGGCGAGCCGTCGCCGGCCGGGTCATAGAACTGCGGGTAGCAGCGGTCCTTGAGCGGGTAGGCCGTGTTGAGCAGGGTCGCATCCTGCGCGGGATCGAGGTTGCCGACTGTTCCGGCGCTCAGGGCGCCTCCCTGAAAATTGGCAGCGATTGGCGCGTAGGGCATCGCGGCGTTCTCAAGCAGGGCTTTGGGAAAGCCCTTGGTGAGCAGTGTGGCTTCGGCGCTCTTGGTGACGGACTGCGCCATCACCTGATCCATCGTGTCGCGCTGGATGGATCCTGCGACGGGGAAGAGGCTGGCGATGGCGATGAGGCCGGTGCCGAGGATGAGGATGGAGAACATCACCTCGAGGAGGGTGAAGCCGGGGCTGGATTGGATCGGCGATGTGTTTTTCATGGCCTGATGATCGCTCCGGAATAGCGGTTGAAGTAGATGTAGGTGCCGTTGGTGGTGAGCCAACTGGCGGCGGCGGCGGGGAGCGCGCCGTTGGTTCCGGCGGTCGTGTCGGAGGCGAGGCTGATGTTGGCGGAGGCTAGGTCGGATTTGGAATAGATAAGGACGCCGACGACGGAATCGATCTGCTCGAAGGGGAGCTTGTAACGGCCGTTGTAGGCGCCCGCGACACCGGCGACGAGACCGGTTGTATTCGTGGCGATTCCGGCGTTCGTGGTGGCGTCGTTGAAAGGCTGGTAGATTTTGTTGCTGGGGTCCCAGCGCGTCGGGTCGTAGGCGCCGGTGGTGAAGCCGTCGAAGAGGTAGGGGGATTGGCGGTTCTTGGTGACGACGCATTGCCCATCACCGTTGCCGTCGTAGTAGACGCAGCCGTCGTAATTGGTGCTGGCGGTGCGGGCGATGAGGTTGCCCTGGCCGTTGAAGCGGACGGCGAAAGGCGGCGTATAGAGCCGCACGACACCGCTGCCGAAGGCCCCGCCGCGTGTGACGCCGATGACGCCGGTGTCATCGGGGAGCTGCACATAATCCTGGCCGGGGACATCGACATAGCCGGCCTGCTGGGGGCTCTTGGCGCTCAGCGATGCGTTGGCGCCGTCCACGCAGCTGTCGTCGCTGATGACGAAGCGGATCTCGTTGGCGGGCGTGAAAATCAACGCGGTGCCCTGGTAGGAATTGACGTTGAAGGCCTTGGTCTTGGTCGCGTAGGAGCGGATGGTGGTTGCGGCAACGCCGACCGTCGAGGTCGCCGATTCACGTGTGCCGGTGGTCAGCAGCTGCTTGAAGCTGGGCGCGATGATCGTAAAGAGAAGCACGATGACGGTGATGACGATCAGCAGCTCTGCGAGCGTGAAGGCGCTTCGTGACTCGTCGCGGCTTGACGGGCGGATTGGGTTCTGGGCGTACATCAATTGCCTCCGAGGTTGTAGCTGTAGACATTGTCGGTCGTCGCGATGTTGCCGGCGGTGGTGATGTCGCCCCACTGTCCATCGGGGCCCGCGGAGGCGAAGTAGCCGCCGGTGGAGCGATTGGGCAGCTTGTTGTAGGCGGTGTCGATGGCGTCGGTTGTCACGTTGTTGCCATTGATGTCGCGGACGGTGCCGTCGTAATAGGTGGGCTGTACCAGGGCCAGGGGGTTGCCCCAGCCATCGACGATCATGTAACGACCGACGACGACGGTCTGCACAATGATCTGAGGCGGGATCGCGGCGACGGGCCGGTTCAAGGCGCGTATGCCGATTGCGGCGGTTGTGAAATCCCAGTTTGTCGCGACCGCGGCTCCGCCGAGGTTCTGGTATTCGTCATACAGGAGCTGGGCATTGGCGAGCGCGGTCTTGGTCAGCTGTCGCTCGCCGCCCATTCCCAGCATCGCCGGGCCCACGCCGATGCCGATGCCCAGCAGGACAAGGATGATCACGATGACCACCATGAGCTCGACGAGCGTGAAGCCGCGGTCGCCGCTGCCGCGTCGGTTGTCGGTGATTTGAGTGTCCATCATGGGATTCCTAGTTTGTAGCTGTAGATGTCGTCGGGTGTGCCGAACGCGCCATCGGGGCCGGCGGAGACCACGTAGGGCGAAGGACGCCCGGCGGTCCTGATGTTCATCACCTGGCCCCAGCCGTCGATGATCGAATTGCCCGCGGGATCGAATGCCGCCGGAGGCAGCACCGCGAGCTTGCCACGCAGGGACCCGATCGATCTCAACGAGGCGACCAGCGTGGTCGTGTTGGTCGGCAGCGCCGCGCCCGTTGCGCCGGTCGCCACGACATATTCGTCGAGGAGATTCTGCGAGTTGCCGAGCACCGCGCGGGTCATCTGCAGTTCGCTGGAATGCGATCCCCAGCCGAAGCTCAGGCCGATGCCCAGCAGGAGCAGGATGATCGTGACGACAACCATGAGCTCGATCAGACTGAATGCTCGTCGGCGTTCGCGGTTCATGGCGTGGGCTCCATGTATTCCTCGAAACTGTAGAGGTTGTCGGCCGCCAGTTTGGTGATATCGAGATTCAGCGACGAGCTGTCGCCGAACTGCCCGTCTTCGCCGGCCGAGGCGACGAAGGGGCGGTTGCTGCGGGAGTGGGGGAAACGGTGGACCCAGGCGGCATTTGCCGGAGAGGTGTCGGCCGGATCGACGTAGACCATTTCGTGGCCGAAGCCGTCGAGGATCGTGTACCACTCGCCGACGCGTTTGAGACCGGGCAGGCCATCGACCATGCGATCGGTCTCGGGGCTGGCACGCAGGGCAGCGAGGCAGCGTTCCATCGCGGTCTGCCTGTCGTGATCGAGCGTGGCGCTGGGCCACTGGCCGCGGTGGTTGTCGTGATAGCGTTGGAGCGCGCTGCCGAGCGTTCGGAGCACCGCGACGGTCTGCTCCTTGGATGAGTCGCTGACGAGCGATTCGGAGACGCCGACGAAAACGCCGAGCATGCAGGCGATCACGGCGCCGGCGAGGAGGACCTCGAAGAGCGTCAGGCCGCGCTGGCGGCGTGGGCGGCGCATCGCGCTGACGGCGCCGCAGGGCCGGGCGGGGATCGTCGGGATGTGAATCGCGTCAGTCATGATTCGGGATGATTCGGTTGATTGCGGTCGGTCAGGGTGAGGGATAGGTGTTGTCGTCGATGGTGCCGAAGGTGTCGTCGGAGCCGGGGAATGACAGGATGAAAGGCGCCGCGCGCATCGCGACGGAGAGGGATGCCCTCTGGGCCGTCTGCACGACGGTCATGTATGTCTCGGCCCCGGTTACCAGCGCCGCATTGTCCGCCGGGAGGAAGCGGCCTCCGGCGGCCCAGATATTCGTGTCAAGCGTGGTGCCGCCACCGTTGGCCCGGTAGTAGCAGAACGGCTTTCTGCCCGGGCTTGAGGCCATCGTCAGGTACCAGCGGGTGCTGCTGGCCACGAGCGTGTTGTCGTTTCGGATGCGGAGGTACGGGCCGTAAATGCGGCCGACCCAATCCGAAGTGGTCGGGTCGACATTCGGGCGATATCCATACCCGTTGACGCCGTCGTACAGGCCGGTCAACACGCCGGCGGCAAACGGCGGATTGCCGCCGGGTCGGCCCTGCGGACCGACCAGAGCCTGCGTCATCAGTTCGGCGCCCGTCCATGCGGTGACGGCCGTCAGATTCGATTCGGTGATCCCGAACCAGCGATTCGTTGCCACGGGGTTTGGGAAGCCGCTGGGCGGGTAGGCGCCGAAATCGCGTTCGTAACTCTGCAGGCCCAGCGCGATCGTGTTCATGAACTGCTGCGTCGCGGACCTGTTGGCGTGCTGCGCGAAGACGCTGTACCCGGCGATCAGGATGCCGATCAGGATCAGGATGATCGTGACGACCACCATCAGTTCGATGAGCGTGAACGCGCAGACCCGTGGGCCGGTCTGCCGCCCGGGCGTTGCCGCCGAATTGCTCGACTCGATGTTCTGTGCCAGGTCCATGCGATGCTCCTTGATTACTTGCCGCCGGTGACCGACTGGATCAGCGCCACCAGGGGCAGGAACAGCGCGATGACGATGAAGCCGACCGATCCGCCGAGCATCACGACCATCAGCGGTTCGAGCATGCTCACCAGCGCCGCCACCGCCGCCTCGACCTCTTCGTCGTAGTTGTCAGCGACCTTCATGAGCATCTTGTCCAGGTCGCCGGTCTCTTCGCCGACGTCGATCATGTTGACGACCATCGCATCGACGACCTTGGTCTCACGCAGCGGGTTGGCGAAGCTCTCGCCCTCGCGGATCGAGTCGTGCACCTTCTGCAGGGCGTTCTCGAAGACGACGTTGCCGCAGGTGTCGCGGGTGATCAGGATCGCCTCGAGGATCGGCACGCCGGCCGAGATCAGCGTGCCCAGCGTGCGGGTGAAGCGGGCGACCATGCCCGTGCGGACGAGCCGGCCCATGACCGGGATCTTGAGCTTGAGGATGTCGATCGCCGCGCGGCCCGTCTTGCCCTTGCGCAGCATCTTCGACACGAACATGATCGCAAACGGCGCCCCCAGCACGATGAACACGCCGGGGATCCACTGGCCCTCGAGGCCGGGGTACAGCCACGCCGACGAGTTGATCAGGATCTTTGTGGGCAGCGGCAGCTCCGTCTTGAAGTCGGAGAAGATGATCATGAACTTGGGCACGACGACGACCATGATGCCGACGATGATCAGCACGGCGACGCCGATGACCACCGCCGGATAAATCATCGCGCCGACGATCTCTCTCTTGAGCTTCTGCGCCTTCTCCATGAATTCGGCGAGGCGCTGCAGGATGACGTCCAGCACGCCGCCGACCTCGCCGGCGGCGACCATCTTCGTGTAGAGGCGATCGAAAACCTTCGGATGCTTGGCCATCGCTTCGGACAGTGCCGTGCCGCCTTCGACTTCCGACTGCACGTCCAGCAGCGTGGTCTTGAGCTTCCCGGGCTTCTGCTGCTCGCTGAGGATCTGAAGCGAGCGGAGGATGGGCAGGCCGGCGTCCTGGAGCGTCGAGAGCTGACGCGTGAACTGCGTGAGCATCTTTGCGCTGACGCCGCCGAACGAGATCGCCATGGCGTCCTTCTTGGCGCCCTTGCCCTTGGCCGCCGCGCCGCCGCCAGCCGCGCCCTCTTTCTTCTTGACCTTCTTCTCGCGGACGCTCGTCGGAAAATAGCCCTGCGTCTTGATCTTGGCGATCGCGTCGTCGCTGCTGGGAGCGTCGATCGTGCCCTTCTGGGGCTTGCCGGTCTGGTCGAGCGCTTCGTACTGGAAGGTGGCCATGGTTTGGCTCCGGGGCAGAGGTCAGAGGTCAGAGATCAGGTTGCCTTGTTTCCGCCGCTTGCGGCTTAGCGATCTTCGGGCGTCCGCTGAATTATTCGTCTTCGACGACCGTTTCACGCACGACCTCGTCGATCGTCGTGATGCCGTCGTAGATGCCCATCAGCCCGCTCTGGCGCAGGCTCCGCATGCCGCGCTTGCGCGCTTCGTTGCGGAGCACCTGCGTCGAGGCGTGCTGCATGATCAGTTCCTTGAGCTCATCATCCATCGCCATGATCTCGAAGAGGCCGAGGCGGCCGCGGTAGCCCGAGTGGTTGCAATATTCGCAGCCGCGACCGCGGAAGAATTTGCGGCCCTCGATGTCCTCGGGCGACAGCGACAGTTCCATCAATTGCTCTTCGCTCGGCGTGTACTCTTCCTTGCAGCGGATGCAGATCCGGCGCACGAGACGCTGAGCGATGATGCCTTCGAGAGTAGCGGTCAGCAGGAACGGTTCGAGACCCAGGTCCAGAAGACGCGCGATCGACGACGGCGCATCGTTCGTGTGCAGCGTCGAGAACACCAAGTGGCCCGTCAGTGACGCCTGCACGGCGATCTGTGCCGTCTCCAGGTCGCGCGTCTCGCCGACGAGGATGATGTCCGGGTCCTGACGCAGGAAGCTTCGCAGTGCCTTGGCGAATGTGAGACCGACTTCGGTGTTGACCTGCACCTGCACCAGCCCGTCGATGTCGTATTCGACGGGGTCCTCGGCGGTGAGGATTTTCGTGTCGATCGTGTTGAGCTCCGCCAGAGCGGAGTAGAGCGTGGTCGTCTTGCCGGAGCCGGTCGGGCCGGTGACGATCACGATGCCGTTGGGCTTGTTCATGAGCTGGCGCGAGGTGGCCAGGTCATCGTCGCGCATGCCGACCTTCGCCAGATCGAGGCTGACGTTGCTGCGGTCCAGCACGCGCATCACGACCGATTCGCCGAACATGGTCGGCAGCGTCGAGATGCGCAGATCGATGGGATTGCCAGCGACCTGCAGCTCGATGCGGCCGTCCTGCGGGAGGCGTCGCTCGGCGATGTCCAGGTTTGCCATGACTTTGACGCGCGAGGTGATCGCCCACGACAGGTGCTTGGGCGGCGGGATCATTTCGTAGAGCACGCCGTCCACGCGGTAACGCATCTTGAATTCCTCTTCGAAGGGCTCGAAGTGGATGTCCGATGCCTTGTCCTTGATGGCCTGCAGCAGCACGAGGTTCAGAAGCCGCTTGACCTTGTTGTCGTCGGCGGCGGCGAGGAGCTGATCGAGATCGATCGACTGGCCGCGGTCCTCGAGTTCCAGCAGCGAGGCATCGGAGGCCATGTCGCCGATCAGCGTCTCGAGCGATTCCTGATCCTGGCTGTAGAACCGCTGGATGAACTGATCGACCTGCTTGGCGCTGGCGACGACGGACTTGACGGTGAAGCCCATCAGCAGGTGCAGATCGTCAACGGCACGGAAGTTGTCGGCGGTCTTGAGCGCGATCGTCAGCGTGTTGGTCTCTTTTTCGTAACGGATCGGCATGATCTGGTACGACTGGGCGGTCTCAGCGGGGACCATGCGCACGACTTCGGCGGGGATTTCCAGACGCTCCAGGTCGAGCGTCTCCATGCCGGCCTGCGCGGCGAGGCCCTCGTTGACATCTTCCTGCTTGACGTAGCCGAGCTCGATCAGCAGCTGACCGATGGGGACGCGCTGCTGCTGCTGAAGATCCAAGCCTTCCTGAACCTGTTCGCGGGTGACCTTGCCGAGCTTGATGAGAATGCGGCCGAGCTTGCGGCCGCGCAATTCGGTGATCGGCACGGCGCCGGGTTTGGCGACGGCGGCGGCGGCGGGGGCCGCGGGTTTGGCGGCGGCGGCGGCCTTACTGGCCATGGACGGCGAGGATGGCGCGGGATTGATGGGGGCCGACGCGGGCTTGGCCGGAGTGGCGGGCTTCACAGCACCGGGGCTCGCTGAGCTGTCCTTGGGATCGGCCATGTGAGGGTGTCCGTGGAATCGGGCGGGGTGAAGAGTCGGAGTGGGCAGACAGGAGGCTAGTGGGGCAGGGTAGTGGGGCGGGTGATCGGGATGGATGCACCGTCGTGTTGTCGTGTCAGTGTTCCGAGTTTAACGCTCTGGTCTTGTTCGCCGCGTCCAATTTGCTTCTGAGCGACTTGCGGTTCGGATCACCGCAGATTGGCTCGCCTCTCATCGCGCTGCCCGTGAACTTAAAGCAATCGGATGATGCCGATCATCGCTTGGCCTGCCATAATGATTATTGCAGAGTTGAAACGCTCAAACAAGCCAATAAACAAAATTTACGAACTGGACACCTCGCTTTTATGCCGTAATTCATCGCCGCAATCGCCGTGAAATTTCGCAAGTTAGAGCGACGCGGCGAGCGTTAACCCGCATCGTCTTCGAACTCGATTCGGCGCACGGTGCCACCGGCGCGGTGCACCTTTTCGATCATCCCGCCGGGGTCGCGTGACTTATCGACCATCTCGTCAGCCGAGATCTTGCCCTCGGTGTAAAGCTGCCATAAGTGGTCGTCCATCAACTGCATACCGAATTTACGACCGGTCTGAATCGCGGAGTCAATGCGGAAAGTCTTGCCTTCGCGGATGAGGTTCGAGACGCCGGGAGTCACGACCAGGAACTCGTAGGCCGCGACGACGCCACGAACGTCGATCCGAGGCATGAGCTGTTGCGAAACGACCGACATCAGGCTGGTCGAAAGTTGTACGCGAATTTGTTCTTGGCGGTCGGTCGGGAAGGCGTCAACGATACGGTTCACGGTGCCAGAGGCGGAATTGGTGTGTAGAGTGGCAAAAACCAAATGTCCTGTTTCTGCGGCGCGGATTGCGGCTTCAATTGTTTCGAGGTCACGCATTTCGCCGACGAGAATCACGTCCGGATCCTGGCGGAGTGCGCGGCGGAGAGCCTCGGAAAAGGCGCCGACGGTCACATCATTTCCGATCTCGCGCTGGTTGACGATCGACTTTTTGTGCTCGTGGTAGTATTCGATCGGGTCTTCGACGGTGATGATGTGGCGGTCGAAGTTCTCGTTGATGTAGTTGACCAATGTGGCGAGCGTTGTCGTCTTACCGGATCCCGTCGGCCCTGTCACCAGGAACAGCCCCTGCGGACGCCGGCACAGCTCCCGGATAATGGGCGGCAGGCCGATCTGTTCAAAGGTCAGCAACCGGCTGGGAATCTGGCGCAGCACGATGCCGATCCGCCCCTTCTGGCGGAACACCGCCACGCGGAAACGGGCCTTGTCGGCGTACGCAAAACCAAAGTCCGCGCTCCCGCGTTCCTGCAACTCCTGCTGCGCCTTCTCGGACGTGATCGACTTCATCAGCGCCACCGTGTCATCCGGAGACAGCGGCCGAGTCTTGAGTTGCACCAGCTTCCCGGCCAAACGCACCGTCGGCGGTATCCCCACCGCCAGATGCAAGTCGCTGGCGTTCTGCTTGATCACCGTCTCCAGCAGTCGGTCGATCTGGAAGCCCGCTGCGGCTCCCGCTGCCCCCGTGCTGCTCGCCGCGCTGCTGGTCGTCGATTCACTCATTGCTGTTCAAGCCTCGCCCGTGGTTCATCGTTACGTGATCGCCGCTTGCGGGTCGCAGTCCGGCTCAGGCCGCCACTTCCCCGCCCTCGTCCTGCGACACCAGGCCCTCGACCTGTGCCATGCGTGCCACTTCGTCCGCCGTGGTCATGCCGTTGAGCACCTTGCGTGCCCCGTCACCGGCGAGCGTGCGCATCCCCGACGCCACCGCCGCAGCCCGAAGCTGCGACGCCGGCGCCCGCTTGAATGCCAGATCGCGCAGCGCCGAGTTCATCGTCATCCACTCATAGATCCCGCGACGCCCGCGATACCCGCTCCCGCCGCACGCCGGGCAGCCGACCGCCTTGTAGACCGTCTTGCCCTCGAGATCCTTGGGCGTCAGGCCGATCAGGCGGAGCTGGAATTGGTTCGGGGCTTCATCGGGCGCCTTGCATTCCTTGCAGAGGATGCGGATGAGCCGCTGTCCCATCACCGCCTGGATCGAGCTGGCCACGAGGAAGGGTTTGACACCCATATCAATCAGACGCGTGATCGCCGACGGCGCATCGTTCGTGTGCAGCGTCGAGAACACCAGGTGCCCGGTCAGCGCCGCCTGGATCGCCACGTCGGCGACTTCCTTATCGCGGATTTCGCCGACGAGCACGATGTTGGGCGCCTGGCGGAGCATCGCGCGGAGCACGTTCTGGAACGTGAGCCCGATGTCTTCGCGCACCTGGCACTGGTTGATGCCGTTGAAGTTGTATTCGACGGGATCCTCAGCGGTGATGATCTTGCGGTCGGGGCGGTTGAGCACGTCCAGCGCGGTGTAGAGCGTGGTCGTCTTGCCCGAGCCCGTGGGGCCGGTCACCAGGAAGATGCCGTTGGGCCTGCGGATCGCCTTGTTGAATTGTTCGAGTGTATCCTGCTCGAAGCCGAGGTTGACCAGGCCGATGCGCACCGAATCGGGGCGCAGAATACGCATGACGATCGATTCGCCGTGATAAGCGGGGCAGGCCGAGACGCGGAAGTCGATGCGGTCGGCTCCGATCTGCAGCTTGATGCGGCCGTCCTGCGGCACGCGCCGTTCATCGACCTTCATGCCCGCCATGATCTTGAGTCGTGTGATCACCGACGCCTGCATGCGCTTGGGCAGATTGTCGCGTTCGTGGCAGACACCGTCGATGCGATACCGCAACCGCACGCGGTTGTTCATCGGCTCGACGTGAATATCCGACGCTCGCTGTTTCACAGCCTCGGCGATGATCTTGTAGACCAGGCGCACGATCGGTGCGTCATCTTCCTTGGCGTCTTCGCGCTTCTCGTTGGAACCGCCGCCGTCCTGCGTCGGGCCCGCCTTCATGTCGATGGACTGGCCGCGGTCCATCGACATGCCGCGGTCCATCGTCAGCGTCCGCACCGCTTCGTCGATCGATGACTGCGTTTCGGACAGCAGCCGGTCGATGTATTCCTTGATCTTCGTCCTGCCCGCCAGCGCGATGTCGATCTCGCAGCCCATGCGGAAGCGCAGGTTGTCCAGCAGCTGCAGGTCCATCGGATCGTGGACGAGCAGCTTCATGCGGCCGGCGGTCTTCTCCAGCGGGAGCACGATGTACTTCTTGATAATGTCCTTGGGCAGCAGCTCGAAGTTCGCCGCCCGCATGGCTTCGGGGCTGTCGAGATCGATGTATTCCAGATCAAACTGGCTGGCCAGTGCCCGCGTCACGTCTTCTTCGCTGCACGAGCCGAGTTCAACGAGCACCTGACCGATGCGCTTCTGCGTCCCGGTCTGGACGTTAAGCGCTTCCTGCACCTGCTGCTCGGTGATCAAACCCCAGCGGACGAGATACTCACCGAGCTTTTTGCGGCTCCTGGCCATCAGTCACTCCGGGCAAATGAGTCGAGAGATAAGCGGAAGTTGTGCCATCACTACAGTATGTGACGCGGAAGCAACTGGCAACCGCGATTCGGGGTTCCTTCCCGCCGTTCGTTGTCGCAATCCGTTCCCCTCACGCTCAGCGAGTCTGCGATCATGATTACGAACAACCCGGAGCCAGCGCCTGTATAATCCCTCGCCGCGTTCGTTTTCGATTTGAAAGGACTCCGCCCATGCTCCGCGATGCCGCTGTCATTCTCGCCATTCTCACGCTGCTCCTGGCGGCAACCGTCGCCAGCCTCGCCGCCGACGCCCCCGCAGCTCCCACCGCAGCACCGACCTGGCTCACCAGCTACGACCAGGCCCTGAAGCTCGCCAAGGAATCCGGCAAGCCGATCCTCGCACGTTTCACCGGCAGCGACTGGAACGGCCTGTGCATCAAGCAGCAAACGGAAGTTTTCGACACCGCGGAATTCAAGGAGTGGGCCGGCAAGAACGTCGTGCTGCTGCTCGTCGATTTCCCGTCGCGCAAGGGCCAGGATGAGCCGACGAAGAATCAGAACCAGGAACTCAAGAAGAAGTTCGACGTCAAGAGCTACCCCACAATCCTCCTCATCACCAGCGACGCCAAGGAAACCGGCCGCGTCGCCGGCTACAAGCCCGGCACCGGCGCCAAGAAGTGGCTCGAAACCGCCGCCGCGGCTCTGGGCAAAAAGTAAACGGCACGGTCGCCTCACCGCGTTGGAAACGCGCCGCGTCACCCTTTTGCGCCGGCTCAATCCAACTCCATCCGGCTCAATACACCGCCACGACGCATCGGCGCGCACCACCGAGGACCTCGCCGAGAGCCGCGGCAGAATTTTCCAAAAATTCTTCGACCCCGCTCCCGCCTAAACTTGCATCAATCCGCCTCCTTCACCGCGACGCGCCGGTGCGCACATCACGGTCGCCGCATCCAGATATGGAGGCAAAAAACATTGCGCGCCGAAACGGCCAAAAACCCCTGAACACCCCGCGCCCAAACGCAGCAGAGGAGGCGGGTGCAAAAGCTGGCTGTTAGGTATTTATTAGGTATCTCTTAAGCAAAACGTATCCCGGAGTGCGCCAAAAGCACCCCGTGATGCCTCAGAAGGTACCCCTTGCGCGCCGTCAATAAGTAGAATGCCCCTTCTACAACATGAATCATACGGATCGTGATTAATCCTCGCGCATGAGATCATCGACGTGAACAGCGGGGCTTGGGATCGTGTGCCACTGTCAACCGGTTCCTCCGGTTGTCAGTG
>JAYVTU010000113.1:0-18359 GCA_043788485.1 Planctomycetota bacterium | reverse complement strand
CACTGACAACCGGAGGAACCGGTTGACAGTGGCACACGATCCCAAGCCCCGCTGTTCACGTCGATGATCTCATGCGCGAGGATTAATCACGATCCGTATTAGATTTAACGCCGAGCGTAGGGATTGCTTGGGGAAGTTGCACGGCGACTCTTGTTGCTGTCGCGGTCACATCACGGCCCTCCGAGAATCGTGGCCTTCCCGGTTGAGCCGCTGCCCGGGGCGAGTTCAATACGCAGCGGGGCGGTACGCTTGGCAAGGTCGATTGCGACGGTGAGGGTGTGCGGTCCCGCGGACAATTCGGCAGTAGTTTCAGAAGCGACCTTGAGCGATTTGTCGTCGGCCCAAAGTTCGAGGCCGGCCACGTCGCCGAGTTGAAACGTGAAGCGGCCAGCGGTGGTGACGTCGATCTGGAAGCGGACGAAGGCCAGACGCTGATCCCAGCGCTTGATCACCGGCAGGTCCGCAAGCGGGAGCACACCGGCGACGGTGCTGTAGGCGGGCTGCCAGGTCAGAGCCGGATCGTCGCCGAGGGCGAGTGTCGTGCCCTTGGATTCGAGCTTTGATTCGGCGGCGGGGGAACTGCTGAGCGTGCGCCAGGTGCGCACGACCGGGGCCTTGCCCACCTGATACGCGCCCTCCTTGCCGAGTTCCGAGAGGAATCGCACGAGGTCGATGAACTCATCGCGGCGGAGCGTGGCGGTCAGACCCGGGGGCATCAGCGATGTCGGATTGATGTCGAGCTTGGCGATGCGGCCCGCGGGGATCGTCGTCTCTTTGCCGGTGATGTCGCGGAGGATCGCCTCGGTTTCGCTGCGCCGGACGAGCAGGCCCGCGAGGATCTGGTTGTCCTTTGTAGTCACGACGGTCATCGCGTAACCCTCTTTGATCTTCGCCGAGGGTTCGAGGATGGATTCGATGATGTAGTCCACCGGGGCGCTGGCGCCGAGGCTGACGAGATCGGGCGCGACGCGGCCACCGGCGCCGGCGATGGCGTGGCACGTCGTACACGCCATGGCGGCGCGGCGGAACACCGCTTCGCCGCGTGAGGCGTCGCCGGTCACTTTGACATCCGCGACCATCTGCGTCATCTGCTCCGGCGTGAGGTGTTGAATCATCTGGCCCAGGCCGCCGGCGGCGGTGATCGCATCAGTCAGCGGCTTGAGATCGCGTCCGGCTGTGGCAGCGCGGCGGACACCGGCAGCGGCGATCGGCGCAGGGAGCGATTTGCCTTTGAGTGCGTCGATCAGGGCGGGCGGGCCATCTTGGCGCTGGATAAATGCGTCGAAGACCGCGGAACAGTCGGTGTCGGCGGGGAGTGTGGCGAGGACTTCGGCGGCGCGCGTCGCGCCCAATTTCACGTCGAGCTGCGCGAGGCCGACGAGTGCCGCGATGCGGATGGGTAGCGGTTGAGATTCGTTCGTGAGGTCGGTGAGCGACTTGACACTGGCCGGGCCGCCGAGGTGCGTGAGGCCCTCGATGGCAGCGGCCCGGAGCGCGGGAGCGGTCTGTGCAGAGGCAAGTTCGCCGAGGCGAGGCCGCGCGGCTTCGAGCTTCCAGAAGCCGGCGAGACGCGCAGCGACGGGGGCAGCGGGATCGGCGGGGTCGAGGAGCGTTGTGATCGCTTTCGGATCTCCTGCGGGCCGGAGGTTGCGCTGACGTGCAGCCTGCTCGAGTGCGGCGAGCGTGACGGGACGGAGCGCCGTGTCGGACATCGCGATGTCCAGGAGCACGGCGGCATCGTCGAGGCTGCCGAGGCCGGCGATGGCCTGGATGACATCGGGGCGATGAACGGCATCGATCTTGCCGTCTTTGAGCAGCTTGACGAGCGGCGCGACGGCGGCGGTGTTGCCGGTGGCTTTGAGCGCGAAGGTGATATGAGCGGGATTGCCGCCGAACGTCAGCTTGCCGGCGCTGAAGTCGGCGAGCCAGACGGGCTGCAGTTCCTTGGCGGTGAGCCAGAGGGAGTAGTCGAGGAATTTATCCATCGGCATGTCGAGCGCATTCATCGCGAGTTCGACAGCAGGACCGGTACCCAGTGCGCGGAGCGTGTTGACCGCTTCGAGCCGGACGCGCGGATGCGCATCGTTCACCGCGGCGGCGAGCAGTGCCGCCGCATCGGAGACGCGATCTTTCCAGCCCGCGATCACGCGCACCGCCGCGGCACGTGCCTCGGGGGTCGATGAGCCGAGCACCGCCTTGAGCAATTCGGGCTCGACAACGTCGAGCGACTGATAAACCCAGAGCGCTTCGAGACGCTGGTGGTCGAACTCCGCGTCCTTCGGATCAAGCGACTTCACCCACGCCGCCAGCGCGGGCAGCACATCCTTCGCCCCGCGCTCCTTGAGCACGCGCTTGGCCTGCTGACGTGTGTAGTCCTCCGGGGTCTTGAGCAATTCGAGGAGCTGCGGCACGGTCACGCCGACCAGCACGGGCCGATCGACCAGCGGGCGGCCCTTGTAGGTCACGCGCCAGATGCGGCCGTGCGTCGTGTCGCGGCGGGGATCACGGAAATCGACCTCGCCGTGGTTGATGATCGGGTTGTAGAAGTCGGCGATGTAGATCGCGCCGTCGGGGCCCATCTTCAGATCGACGGGGCGGAACGCGGCGTGCGTCGTCGTCAGGAAATCTGCGACGCGGCGGCTGGCGAAGCCCGAGCCGTCGTCGCTGATGACGAAGCGTGCGATGCGGTGTCCGCGGAAATCGTTGGTGAGGATCGAGCCGAGGTATTCGGGCGGGATGTGGCGGCCGGAGAGGATTTCGTCGCTGCAGAGCTTGGGTTGGCCGGGATTGAGGCCCTGGAGCGTGCGCGAGGCGCCGTACGCCGTGGTGTAGTACGCGCCGGGGATGACGTAGTTGATTCCCTCGCCGCCGGCGCCATCGACGGCGAACGACTGGCCCCAGCGGTCAAACTGGTGGCCCCATGCGTTGACCCATCCGCGAGCGAAGATTTCGAGCTGCTGTGTCTCAGGCCGAAGTTGCCAGATCCCGCCGGCCATCAATCGCCGCACGCCCCACGGCGTCTCGATGTGACTGTGGATGTAGATCGACTGATTGAAGTAGAGCATCCCATCGGGGCCCCACCGGAACGTGTGGATGATGTGGTGCGTGTCCTCGGTGCCGAAGCCCGAGAGCATCACACGCGTCGTGTCGGCCTTGCCGTCGCCGTCGGTGTCCTTGAGGAAGAGGAGCTCGGTGGAGTTTGCCACGTACACGCCGCCGTCGCCGGGAGCCAGGCCGGTGGGGATCAGCAGGTGATCGGCGAACACGGTCGCCTTGTCGGCGCGCCCGGCGCCCTTCGTGTCTTCAAGCACGATGATCTTGTCGCTGGCTTCCTGACCGGGCTTGATCTGCGGATACGTGCTGCTGGTCGCGACCCACAGGCGGCCCTGCGGGTCGAAGTTCATCTGGATCGGCTTGGCGAGCATCGGATCCGAGGCGAAGAGATTGATCTCCCAGCCGTCGGCGAGTTTGAAGCTCTGACGCTCGAGCTCGGCATCTGGATCGGGAACGCCTTCGATCCGCGTGGCGGCGGAGACGAGCGACGATGCTGCGGCGATTACCAGTGAAAACACGAACGAGAATCGTTGACGCTTGTTCACTTGCCCGCCTCCTCTATCGAAAGCTCGTAACGGTGCGACACGGGGACACGCAGCTTGGCGATGGCCGCTTCCTTCTCAGCGATCAGCGGATCGAACTGCGGCATCTCCACGGCGTTGCGGCCCTGTTCACCACGGCGGAAGCCGAAAATGTACGTCTCGTTGGCCGGACGCCAGCGGTGGAAGAAGTATGCGCTTTTCTCGATGATCATCCGACGGAGCTGCTCGGCTTGATCGAATTCAGGACCGCGCGAGATCATCACCCCGGCGGCCCATTGTGCGGCGTTGCCCGTGGCGATGCCGGATGCCGCGTCGATCTTGAGCGTGTATTTGCCGGAGTCCTTGAGGCCCGTAATTTTGAGCACGCGACCGTCCCCGAGCGGGAGGGCCGTATCGCACAGCGAGAAGCGGATGCCCGCCGGCGTCGCGGCGACATCGGAAAGCGTGGCGCCGCGCGCTGTGCCACTCGCCTTGGCGGCATCGACATCAACAGCCCACTCGACGGGCGAAAGGCCAAACGCCTTTTCGATCAGCGGTGAGGCGGTGCGGTAGCCGGATTCGGTCATGTGCACGCCGTTGTCGGTGAGCGGAATCTCGCGGGGCGTTTCACCGGAGCCCATCGCGCCGAAGATGTCGGCGAAACCGAGCTTATTTTCTGCCGCGAACTTGCCTAGTGCATCACGGTACACGCGGAGCTGCCCGTTGTGCCGGCTCTGCGCGCCGGGGACCGTGCCCGGCTCATCGGGCGGCGGGGAAGCGATGACGATGCGGCAGCCCGCGGCGTCGAGCGTACCGCTGAGTCGCGACATGCCGGTGAGGAACTGCGGAAGCGCCTTTTCGCCGTCCCACGATTCGTCCCAGCCGTAGCAGACGATCGCAACGGTCGGCTTGACGTCGCCGATCATTTTGATGAGGCGATTGAAACCGACCTCGGGCGGATCGAAGTAGCTGCGGGCGTGACCAAAGACGGTGTCGCCGGACCAGCTGAGATTGCGGACGACGATGTTGCGGTCGGCGAAGCGCGTGGTCAGCGCGGTTTCGAGGTATCCGTAGCGGCCCTCGCGTTCGAGAAATGTGGAGCCGATGAGGACGACGCGGTCGCCGTCCTTGAGATCGAGCGGAAGTGCGGGGACGCGGGGCTTGCTCGGATCGATCGCGACGATCGCCGGCGCAGGGGCTGGAGCGGGAATCTGGGCTGCGGTGGCATTGTGGACGTGTCCCGACACGAGACGTGCGCCGGTTCCCCAGGGTTCCGCCACGCCGAGCACGCCCTCATCGACGGGGGTGGTCCAGCCCGATTCATCGCCCGTGTCGGTGTTCCAGTCACCTTTCACAGCGGCGGACAATTTCCACGAGGTGTCGGTCGGCACACTGATCTTCTTGCCGTCGGCGGTCGTCACGACCAGTTCCGCCGCCAAACCCCCGAAGCCCGCATCGGTGTTGGTCGCCTTGACGGCGATCACGTTTTTGCCGGTCTTGAGCAGCTTCGTGACGTCGTAGCTCTCGATCGTGTTCCAGTTGCCATCGGTGCCGACCTTTTGGCCATTGATGAACAGCTCGTAGATATTGTCCGCGGTGATGGCGACCGTCGCGCTCTTGATCTCGGCCAGTTCGACGGTCTTGCGAAAGTAGAATGTCTCCGGCGCAGCGCTGGCGCCTTTGTGCGGCCAGACCCAGTGGGTCTCGGCGTCGGCGACGGCGGGCGTGATGAACATGACACAGATCGCACAGAGGCGGATGATGAGATGGTTGGGCATTATTTTTACCTTATGCTCGTGAGCTGCGATCTCAACGCTGACCGTATCCGCTGTGCCAATTTCGCCGGTTCAATGCACCTCAACCAGTGTCTTGCCCAGCACCTTCATCCGCGGCGTAACACCCAAGCCCGGCTGCGTGCTCGCAGCCATGCAGCCATTGACGCGTTTGGGCGCGCCCTCGGCGGTGCTCACCGTCACGTAGCTGTTGAAATCCGTTGACGAGAAGAGCAACTCGGTCGGCGTGCTGTGCGCCAGGTGCGCGATCGCGGCAGTCGTGATGTCGCCACCCCAGCTGTCTTCGATCGTCATCGCGATCCCCAGCGAGACGCACAGGTCGCGCGCCTGCTTCGCCTTCGTGAGCCCGCCGAATTTGCTGATCTTGATGTTCACCACGTCCATCGCCAGGTCCGCCTTGCCCTTGATCAGCGGGTCGATGGAGTCGATCACCTCGTCGAGCACGAAGGGATGGTGCGTGTGTCTGCGCACCGAGAGGCACTCCTCGTAGGTCAGGCAGGGCTGCTCGATGTAGACGTCGATGTCGCGTACGCCTTTGACGACGCGCATCGCCTCGTGCATGAGCCAGCCGGTGTTCGCATCGGCGACGAGCTTGTCGCCGGGCTGCAGCTTTGCGGCGACGGCTTTGATGCGCGCGACATCGGTATCCGGATCGCCGCCGACTTTGAGCTGGAATTTGTGGTAACCCTCCGCGCGATAACCGGCGACTTTCGCGGCCATCTGCTCGGGAGATTCCTGCGAGATCGCGCGGTAGAGTGCGATGCTGTCGCCGAAGCGCCCGCCGAGCAATGTGCACACGGGCTGACCCGTGACTTGACCGAGGATGTCCCAGCAGGCGATGTCGATGCCGGACTTCACATAGGCGTGGCCCTTGAGCGCCGCGTCCATGAAGCGGCTCAATGCGCCGAGCTGCAGCGGATCATGCCCGATCAGATGCGGCCCCAGTTCGCGCAACCCCGCGCGAACGCCCTCCGCATACGCCGGCAGGTAAAACGGCCCCAGCGGACATACCTCGCCGTAGCCGATCACGCCTGTGTCGGTCTCGACAGCGACGATCGTGCTGTCAAACACATTGACCGATTTGCCGCCCGACCACTTGTAGCTGCCCTCGGCCAGAGGCAGGTCGACGCGATACGCCAGGATTCGTTTGATTTTCATGTTCGATTCGCTCTATCGGTGATTTGTCATCCAGTCACGAGTGATGCGCGTCTCCGCCGCTCACGGCTTGCGCTGCGGCTGGGCCTTTTCCCATTCATCCTTGCTGACGGGTTTCGCCTGCTGAATGAAAATGAACGTGCCTTTTTTGTTGCCAACGACGACATCGGGCAGCTTGTCGCCGTTGATGTCCCCGGCGGTGACCTGCGTGCCGACGCCCGAATTATCGTCGATGAGGTGCGGGACGAATTCCGTGCCGCCCTTGCCGTCGCGCTTGAGCTGGAACCAGTAGAGCACCGCGGGGGCTCCGGGTTCGACATCGCCCGTCGGGCCGTGCGCCCAGTAGCGTTTTCCGGTGACGATGTCCTTGAGCCCGTCGCCGTCCATGTCGACGAGGTCGACGCCGTGCATCTGCGAGAACTTTACACCGTACGGGCTGTCCTCGGGCTTAGCGCCGATGATGACGTGTTTTTTGAAGTCGATCTTGTCTCCGGTCTTGACTTGTTGCCACCAGACGAGTCCGTAGCCGTGCGCGTTCTCGCTGGTGATGACATCATTGAGGCCGTCGCCGTCGACGTCGTAGGCGAACATCTGAGAGCCGCCGGGCGCGGCGAAACGGAAGTCGTGCTTCTTCCACACGGGATCGCCGTCAAGCGATGCGGGCTGTTCCCACCAACCGCTGGCCTCGAGGAGATCGGGCTTGCCATCGCCATTGACATCGCCGACGCCCAGGCCGTGTGTGTACTGTCCGCCGGTCGCCTTGGGTCCGGAGATTTTGTGGAAGGTCCAGAGCTTGGTCACGTCCGCCGCATCGGGCAGGAAGTAGCCGAACGTGCCATCGACGCTGCAGACGAGCGCGGGTTTTTTCGTGCCCGTAATGTCCTGCACGGTCGGTGATTCGTTATCCACTTTCTTGGCGATGACGTGCTGCGTCCACAACTCGCTCTTGCCCTGCGGATTTTCATACCACCAGCAATCCTGCCCGGGCCAGCCGAGGACGAGGATGTCGTCCCACCCATCGCCGTTGACATCCGCGACGTAGGTGAGAAAGTGGTGCGAGTAGCCGTGCGGGTCGATGTCGGGTTTCACCGCGGGGTAAAACTCGTGGCGTGTCTTGAACTCGGGCCCTTCGTACCAGTAAGGGCCGGAGATGACGTCCATCTTGCCGTCGTGATTGAAATCGCCGAAGTGGGCGCCCTCGCAGGTGAATTTGTCGGTGAGCTGGGTTTTCTGGAACGTGCGAAGGACATAATCCTCGGCGCGTGTGGAGGTCGCGGCCAGAAGCAGGAGCGCGAACAGGGCGGTGTGATGTTTCATGGGGTTCTCGTATGACGTTGGGATTTCAACCGGGTTTTTTATCCTTGGGCTGCGCTGCGGTATCGGTCTGGCTCCAGAGCCTGCCTAGCAGGTCGTGGATCTGCGGGTCGAATTGCTTGAGCTCGATGCGGATGAAGGGATAGTAGTCGTTGACGCCGAAATAGGCTTCGCTGCACTCGGCGAAATATTCCTTGGGATCAGTCAGGGCGTAGTGCCGCGTCATCCCCCCGGTGTCGCGGAGAACGGATTCGTATTTCTTGCCGGCGACCGCCGCATCGTACGCCTTGATCACGTCGGGCTGATCGAAACCGAGCACTTGGTCGTGGTAGGCATGGGCGAGTTCGTGGAGGAGCGTGAGCACATGCCGCCCGGGCAACGGCTTGCGGATGAAATGGGCGAGGTTGCCGATCTCGATGCCCCGGGCCTTGTCGGGGTTGTAGCCGTGCGATGCGAGCCATTTCTTTTCGGGGTGGTACTGCGAACGATCAGAGCCGTCGGAGTCGACCCAGATCGGGACGCCCTTGAGTTTCTCAACGGCTTTGGCGGGCAGCAGCCGCTCGACCTCGCGGAGCTGGCGCGCGATCTCCGTCAGTCCCTCGCGGCAAAGTTTCTCATCACTCTTGATTGTTGGGCTGAGCCGGACGGTCCAGCCCTCGATCGTTTCAACCTGGTAATCGGCCGTGGCATGAAGTGTCGGCGGCGGCTGACCGGTGTCCGCCGCAAAAACGAGAGAGTTCATCAACAGGGGGATCGCGGCGAAGATCAACCGCAGGTCATGGCGATGGATCGGCATGATGGAGTGCTCCGAGAGCGTCGCAGGGCCTGAGAAATCGATGGATTTGAGGGCTGAGGCTTATAACACAAGACGAAAGAAATGTCGACGAATGTTCCACGCGCGTGGTATCCTATGCCCTACCGCCGCAGATACATCACGAGGAACATATGTCATACCGCTCATCGCGTCCTGTCCCGCTTGCTGTTGCATGCTTGCTGGCCGTCGCAATGTTCCCGTTCGCCGCGCCGGCCGCGGACACGACGGCCGTCGGCCCGCCATCGGCCGAACTGGTCACGCGACTTCACCTCAGCGATCACTACAAGAAGTGCGTGATGGCGCACGGTTTTCCGATCCTAGGCTCCGCCGCGGTCAGTGACGCAGCCCTGCTCGAAGCCGCCTTTCTGATCGATCACGAGCTGGGCACACGCGACGACCTCCGTCAGGCGATGATCCGCAACAAGGTCCGCTTCGTCGTCATGGGCGCCCACGAGTACACCACCTCCGTCCCTGAACACAGCGACCTCAAGCCCGCCAAATACTGGGACAAGCGTGCACGCGGGTTGGGCGCCACGACGGTTCGTCCCGCCGTGAGCTGCGGCGAGGAGAATCTGCTCTGCCTCGCCGGCGACCCTTATGCCACTGAAAACATTCTCGTCCACGAATTCGCGCACGCCATCCACGAGATGGGGCTGAACACAATCGATCCGACGTTCGATAAGCGTCTGCAGGAAACCTACGACCACGCGATGGCGACGGGTTTGTGGAAGGGCAAATACGCCTCGACCAACCGCATGGAATACTGGGCCGAGGGCGTGCAGTCCTGGTTCGATACCAATCGTCAGAACGATCACGACCATAACCACGTCCACCTCCGCTCGCAGCTCAAGGAGTACGATCCGCAGCTCGCGGCGTTGATCGCCAAGGAATTGGGCGACGGGCAGTGGCGCTACACCAGGCCGATGGATCGGCCGGCCGCGGAGCGAACGCATTTCGCGGGCGTGGACGTGGCGCACATGGCGCCCTTCGCATGGCCCACGGATTTGCAGGAATGGGGCTACAAGAATGCCGCAAAAAAAATGGCACAGGCGCCGGATCTGAAGGACCTGCCGGTGATCCACCCGGCGGAGGACGCAATCCCCCCGTCACGCGGCGGCGGCAAGGCGACGACAATCACCTTCGTCAACCTGACCCAGCAGGACGCCCTGATCTTCTGGATCGACTTCGACGGCAAACGCAGACCGAATCCCCAGCGCCTCCGGCCGTCGATCTTCATTGAGGAGGAAACCTACGTCGGCCACACTTGGCTGATGACCGACACGGAGGGCAAAACGCTCGGCGTCGTGGTCGCCGACCCGCAGCCCGGCAAATCGGTCATTAATCCCACTCCGTCCGCATCTCCGCCCGCAGCGGGCCCCTGAATTGGGCGCATCCTTGGCCATTGCTCACCTCGGTTTCGCAGCACGAAAGGTTTGCCGAGATTGGTCCAGGTCTAACGCCAAAGTTCCATCCTCCGCGGCACCCAAGAGGGGCTGGGTTCAAGCATTAATCCCTGTAAAATGCGGCTAAGGACCGCTTTTAATACGAACCAGAATCGTTCACAATTCCCGCAGATGAATCCCGGGCCTTTTCATTTGCCGCAAATATCGTCAAACCCACCCGGCCCGCCGTGCGTAGTATGATGGACGCCCGATCCCCCGAAACACCACCCACCCGGAGCCCGACCATGAAATCGCTGATCGCCCCGCTGCTCGCACTGGTTGTCGTGACTGCACTCTCCGCCATCGGCGTGACCGCCGCGGAGACCAAGGAAGTCACGCTCAAGGGCACTCTCATCTGTGCCAAGTGCACGCTCCACGAGACCGATGCGTGCCAGAACGTCCTGGTCGTCAAGGACGGCGACAAGGAGACCAAGTATTACATGGCCAAGAACAAGCTCGCCGAGGACCACGAGGTCTGCTCCAACAAGGTCGAGAACGCCCAGGTGACCGGCACCGTCGAAGAGAAAGACGGCAAAATGATCATCACGGCGACGAAGATTGTGGATTGAGACGGTTTGAGATCGCGACTCACACGACCCCGGCAATCGCTGGGGTTTTTTTGTTGAGATATGATGCTGTCGCCAGCTTCAGCGGAGTTGCTCATGGATGCCCCGGAATTTAACCCCGGCTTTCGAATCTCTTGGCGAGATATCGTTGTCATCGTTCTCGGGATCATTGCGTCGATCGCGTTGTGGCCGAATTACACAGAGATTTCGTTTGTGATAGGGGTTTCCGTTGGCCACTTCTTCCTGTTCTGCAATGTGTTTCGGATTTCGCGTGATCTTGAATTGCTCTGGGCCGCCGTGTTCTGCGTTCTTTTCACCGCCACCTCGATGACCGGTCACCCTTCGATCAATTGGGTGGCGGTGATTTGCATCGTGTGGGCGGCGATTTCAATTCTGATCGAGACACGCAAGCGTTCGTATCACGGAATTGGATGGGAAACCATTAATTCGGGATTGCACGAATGGTGGAAGATGGAGGCTCGAAGAGCGGAAATTCCGGACGAAATGCATGAAGCCGCTCCGAATAAAATCACATACAAGATGAGGATGGAAAAGAACGGCAACTCCTCACGGGACAACATACTCATCGCTGAGTTTGAGGGAGTGCTGGGCGAAGGAAGCGCCGGGAACTCTCAGGTGGATTGCATTCAAACACTTCTATTCGATGTCATTTCCGAAGTGCAGCCTGCGACCGTCATCGTTGACTTGAGTCGCGTCCGGTACACATTTGGGAATCATGCCCTCGGATTGGTTTCTAAGCTGAGACATCAGACTCTTCCAACTGTCCTGATTATTTCAGAATTATGTGAACAACTCGGTACCTGGGCTCAATTGCCAACCGCCACAAACCTGCGGGTTGCCCGATCTGTGCCGGAAGCGCTTGAAATGTTTGCGCACACATGACGAAAGGAACATGATGCCGGGCCGGAAACGGCCCGGCTCGCTTGGATTGTACGAACGGATTTTATTCGCGCTCCGTGTTAAATTACGCGACATGATCCACGTCCTGGCCACCATTACCGTCAAGCCCGGCAAGCGGGCGGAGTTTATCAAGGCTTTTCACGGGCTGATGCCGAGCGTGCACGCCGAGGCGGGGTGCTTGGCGTATGCACCGAGCGTCGATGTGGCCAGCGGGCACCCGGGGCAGCCGGCGGTGCGGGAGAATGTGGTGGTTGTTGTCGAGCAGTGGGAGAGCGTCAAGCACCTGGCGGCCCACAGCGCGGCACCGCACATGGCGGCGTTCTTCGGCAAGCACGGCTCGCTGGTCGAATCGGTGAGCCTGGTCGTGACCGAGCCGGCGTGATGCAATATGTCATGGTGTGTGCTTAGCAATCGCGCAGGCAGTGGGCATTGCAATGCAATTTGCAGGGCACTGCGCATTCAATGGGCAGCGCGTGCTTACCCCATGATGCGACCTAAACGCTTTGCATTCGTGTCTTTACATAATCCTGACGGGGTGGCACAGCCTTTGTGATAGTACGGCGTGTGGAGGCGCAACAGATTGCTGCGCCCCTGCTGCGGCGAAATGGAGGTCGCGCAGCGGAACGGCGTGGGCGTGATGGCGCCCGGTGATGGAAATCGGAAACTTTCTCTTTTCTCTGGTTTAAGGAGCCACTGATGATGCGTCGTGGACTGGTTGCACTCGGTCTGTTCGTAGCGTTAGGACTGGTCGCCGTAGGCCTCGGTTACGCCGAGGACGCGCCCAAGCCGGACGCCCCGAAAACTGCGCCCGCGGTGACCCCGCCGGCAGCGCCCACGACACCGGCTCCGGAAGCCGCCAAGGTTGCCGAGCCCGCGCCCGCCGCGACTCCCGCCGCCCCGGCTTCGCCCCTCGATCCCGAGGGAACGAAGACCGGCAACATCGGCGACACCGGCCTGCTCCTTTCCGAGCCCGCCGCGCTCAGCGCCGATGACGCGAAGGATCCCGCCAAGGCCAAGGCCTACGCCGAGGCCAAGAAGGCCTACGACGAGAACAAGGCCGCGGCCGACAAGGAACCCCTCGCCGTCAAGCTCGCCGACGTCGTCGGTCACAACAAGATTGCGATCAACATCGTCTGGACGCTGATCACCGGCTTCCTGGTCATGTTCATGCAGTTCGGTTTTGCAGCCGTGGAAACCGGCCTCTGCCGCGCCAAGAACGCGGGACACACGATCACCATGAACATGATGATCTATCCGCTGGGCATGATCGGCTTCTATCTTTGCGGATTCGCATTCATGTTCGGCGGCGTGGGCAACGTCGCCGCTCTGGGCGGCGGCGCCGGCACGGCGGCACTGGACCAGATGTACACCGTCCACATGTTCGGAGCCGACTTCGGACTGCTCGGCCTCAAGGGCTTCTGCCTCGGGCCCAGCGTCTACGACGTCTCCATCTTCACGCTGTTCCTCTTCCAAATGGTGTTCATGGACACCACCGCGACCATCCCCACCGGCGCGATGGCTGAACGCTGGGGCTGGTGGCCCTTCGTTGCCTACGGCCTGGCCGTCGGCACGATCATCTACCCCATCTACGGCTGCTGGGTCTGGGGCGGCGGCTGGCTCGCCATGCTCGGCAAGAACTTCGGCCTCGGTCACGGCCACATGGACTTCGCAGGCTCCTCGGTCGTGCATATGACCGGTGGTGTCCTGGCACTCGTCGGAGCCTGGTTCATCGGGCCACGCATCGGCAAATACAACAAGGACGGCACGGCCAACGTCATGCCCGCCCACAATATCCCCATGGCTGTTCTCGGCTGCTTCGTCCTGGCCTTCGGATGGTTCGGGTTCAATCCCGGTTCCACCCTCGCCGGCACCGACATGCGTATCGCCATCGTCGCCGTCAACACCATGCTCGCCGGCACCACCGGATGCCTGATGGCCATGGCCTGGATCACCTTCCGCACCGGCAAGCCCGATCCCTCGATGATGGTCAACGGCCTGCTCGCCGGCCTCGTCGCCATCACCGCTCCCTCGGGCTTCGTCGATGCCACCGGTGCCTGCATCATCGGACTGGTCGCCGGCTTCATCGTCATCGAAGCCGTCTTCTTCTTCGACCGTATCCTGAAGATCGACGATCCGGTGGGCGCGATCTCGGTCCACGGCATCAACGGTGCCTGGGGATGCCTCTCGATCGGCCTCTTCGCTGACGGCAAGTATGGTGCCGGATGGAACGGCGTCGACGGCTACGCCAAGGGCCTGTTCTACGGCGGCGGGATGAGCCAGTTCTGGGCCGAGCTCATCGGCGTCCTCACCAACTTCATCTTCGTCGGTATCATGGGCTTCGTCGTCTTCTTCGTCATCGATAAGATCGTCGGGACCCGCGTCTCTTCGGCCACCGAACTCGAAGGCCTCGACATCCCCGAGATGGGCGCCCCCGGCTACTGCGGCGTCGCACTGGACAAGTCCTCTGAAACCCCAATCTCCGTCTGATATGACGGCTGCGTCGATCCAACACATACTTAATCACTACGGAAAAGCGTTCCCATGAAACTCATCATCGCTTACATCCAGCCCGACAAGCTCAATGCGGTCAAGACCGCTCTCTTCAAGGCCGAGGTCGGCAAGCTCTCGGTCATCGCCAATGCCCTCGGAGCCGGACAGCAGAAGGGCTACACCGAGGAGTACCGCGGCGTGATCTCCGAGATCAACCTCCGCATGAAGGTCCGCATCGAGATCGCCGTCAATGACGCCTTCGTCAAGCCCACCGTCGATGCCATCATCGCCGGGGCCCGCACCGGAAAGATCGGCGACGGCAAGATCTTCATCACCAACCTCGAAGAGTGCATCCGCATCCGCACCGGCGAGACCGGATCCACCGCGATCGGATAAACGCGGAACCGCTCCGCTTCAACACCTCAAACCGGAGGGCTGCGTCCAACGACGCAGCCCTTCTTTTTGCCCCGACACCGCGTGGCCCCCAAACTCCGCAGCGTGTAGATTGAGTTGATCATGGCAAACGCCCCCGACAAGAAGAAACCGCCCGCCTGGATCCCCGCCTCGCAGATTGATGCAGAGCGGCGGAAAAAGAGGCCTTCGCCACCGACCCGCGGCGGCGGTCTCCTCGAAGGCTGGCTCGCGCGCAAACGCGCCGCCCAGGCCGACAAGCTCATCCACTGGGAACTCCGACCCGGCGCAATCCTCGACATCGGCTGCGGTTCCTATCCGCTCTTCCTCACCTCCACCCGTTTCAATCGCCGCGTCGGTCTCGATCGTGACGCATCGAAAGCTGTCGGCGCATTCCGCACCGAAAACATCGAGCTCCTGGACTTCGACATCAATGTCTCCGACTTCCTGCCCTTCGACGACGCAACCTTCACCGCTGTGACGATGCTCGCGGTCTTTGAGCACATCAAGGTCGATCGCCTCATCAAGGTGCTCAACGAAGCGCATCGCGTGCTGATGCCCAGCGGCCTGCTCATCATGACAACGCCCTCGAACCTCGCCGAACCCGTGCTGAAAATCATGAAGCGTCTCGGTCTTGTCTCCGCTGAGGAAATCGAGGAACACGTCGATCACTACACCCCCGCCAAGGTGCGCGATGTCCTCGACCAGACGAACTTCAACGCCCACCCCACGCGCATCGGCCGCTTTGAATTCGGCCTGAATCTCTGGATCACCGTCGAAAAAGTGTGACCGATTTGAGTCCAAAGCTCGCCTACCGCACTGCTGCAAATTTAGGCATCTCGGCGATGCTGTAAATTGAATTGCTTGTTTTCGAGGCACCGCCACGCCGCACGTCTAAATGCGTAAGCCTTGACCGATCCGTATGTTCGATCGGCAAATGCCCGATGGCACGGCCTTTGTGATCTTCCGTCGCAACAACGCTGTAAATTTGACCGGAGCCCGGCTTGGCACGTCCGATCCTCAGCATGCTTGCGGCCCTGATCGTCATGGCTTTTGCCAGCGGTACCTGCCTCGCCGGCGGCGTGGGCAACACCAGCGCTTTTGTGAATTCCTGGACTCGTCGGACACAGATCAATTGCAAGCCTCAGGCTGCCAAGCCCGCGCCTCCGAAGCCGAAGTTTGAGCTTCAGGCCCCGCGCCACACGCCGATCGATTCCGGCACCGAGCTGCGCGGCACAGGCGCCGCCGTCGCCACCGCCGTCACGCCCGTTTTCGTCTCCCTGACTCTCAGCAGCGAAGTCGTCGGCACGGTCACGCCGTCCGTCACAGTGCGTCCCGTGCAGGTCCGCTACAGTTCCGTCGTCGTTGAGCGCCGTCTCCCTCTGCAGATTTAAACCGTAGTCCGCTTCCGCTCGGCTGACGCGCGCCGATCTTTTGTCGCGCCACCGGGCTGATGCGCCCGCCCCGTCTCGGGCCCCCCGGCCTGAATTCGGCGGCTGTTCCCAACTCATACCAATCCCCAAACGCTTTCCCAACCCAACCGATCCCGTCTCGCGCCCGCAGCGACTGTGAACGTCACAGATGCCCGGAACGCCGAGCGCAGATCCACGATTCGAAAAGGAGCACGTGATGGTCCGAAGGTTCTCGATGGCAACTGTTCTCCTCTGTGCGATGGCCGCGGGGTTCATCCCCTCGACCTCGCTTGCGGAAGATGCACCCAAACCCGCCGCCCCCGCGGTGACGACGCCCGCAGCACCGGCTGCACCGCAAACGCCTGCGGCCCCCGCCGTTCCCGCAGCCCCCACGGCCGCCGCCGCCGCGCCGGCTCCGACCGTCGATAAGGGCGACACTGCCTGGATGCTCACTGCCTCCGCGTTCGTGCTGCTCATGACGCCGGGTCTCGCGTTCTTCTACGGCGGTCTCGTCCGCCGCAAGAACGTCCTCTCCGTGCTCATGCAGTGCTTCATGTGCATGTGCCTGATCACCATCATTTGGGTCGTCTGCGGATTCTCGATGGCCTTCGGCGGTGACGCCCCAGGCCTCGGCGGATTCGTCGGCAGCTTCACACAGTTCGCCTTCCTCAAGGGCGTCTCCTTCACCGAACCCTGGCCCGCGCTGACCATCAGCGGCCAACTCTTCGCCGCGTTCCAGTGCATGTTCGCCATCATCACGCCCGGCCTCATCATCGGCGCCTTCGCTGAGCGCATGAAGTTCGCCGCGTTCACCGTCTTCACCACGCTCTGGCTCCTCATCGTCTACTGCCCCGTCGCCCACTGGGTCTGGGGCGGCGCGACCGGCTTCTTCGGCCTCGGCGGCGAGGGCGCGCTCGACTTCGCGGGCGGTACAGTCATTCACATCAACGCCGGCGTCGCGGCACTCATCTGCACGCTCGTCCTGGGCAAGCGCCTCGGCTACGCACAGGGCAAGATCAGCCCGCCGCACAACCTGCCCTTCGCCGTCCTCGGCGCGGGCATCCTGTGGTTCGGCTGGTTCGGGTTCAACGGCGGTTCCGCCGGCGGCGCCACGGATCAGGCTGTGCGTGCCTTTGTTGTCACGAACATTGCCGCCGCCGCCGCGGGCTTCGTCTGGGCACTGATCGAGTGGATCCGCAACGGTCACCCCACCGTGCTGGGCATCATCACCGGCGCCGTCGCGGGCCTCGTCGCCATCACGCCCGCCTCGGGCTTCGTCGATCCCGTCGGCGCACTGGCCATCGGGTTCGGAGCGACCTTTATCTCCTACATCTTCGTTGCGTTCGTCAAACCCAAGTTCGGCTACGACGACTCGCTGGACGTCTTCGGTGTCCACGGCATGTCGGGCATCTGGGGCGCGATCGCCACCGGCATCTTTGCCGTCAAGGGCTACGGCATCAAACAGGCCGGCGGCCTCCTCGAGGGCAACTCGGCCCAGCTCATGATCCAGTGCAAGGCCGTCGTCTACGTCGTCATTTACTCGGCCATCGTTTCCTTCATCCTCTTGAAGGTCACGCAGGCCATCGTCGGCCTCCGCGCCACCGAACGCAACGAACGTGTCGGCCTGGACCTCACCGACCACTCCGAAGCCGCGTATACGATCATCGAATAAGAAAGTGTCCAGTGGAAGCAGTGTCCAGTGTCCAGTCACTGAACACGCTGCCGCTGGACACCAACTCACTGGATACTGAACACTGGACACCGAACACTTTCCTCTGGATCCCCAACCATGAAATACATCATCGCAGTCATTCAGCCCGACCGTCTCAACGACGTGCTCGACGAACTCGAGAAGGAAGAGGTGCACCTCGTCACCGTCACCAGCGTCATGGGACGCGGACGGCAGAAGGGCGTCGCCGAGATCTACCGCGGCCACAAGGAGCACGGCTCACTGCTCCGCAAGGTGAAGCTCGAGGTCGCCGTCAACGAGGACTACGTTCCGAAGACCATCGCCGCCATCACCCGGGCCGCACGCACCGGCCAGATCGGCGACGGCAAGATCTTCATCCTCGACCTCGCCCAGGTAATCCGCATCCGCACGGGTGAAACGGACAGCGTCGCCATCGGATGATGCGAATCCCTCTCCCGCGGGGAGAGGGTGGCGAGTCCGCGAGCCGGGTGAGGGTTTACAGGGATTAGCCTGTGCACCACTTCCACCCAAGCGTCCCACAACCCCATCCACCCCCAACACCCCCGCGCCGCCGCGGGGGTTTTTTCATCCCCCAATCCGCCCACCCCGCGCGCGGCCCCACCGCTCCCCACAGGCTATAATCGTCCGCTTATGCCAACCCCCACCCACCTGTCATTCCTCCTTCTCACCGCCCTGCTCACCGGCTGTGCCACCGCCCCGCAGGCCACCGCTCCGGCCAAGCCCGGGGATGACGCCCCCCGAATCCCCGCGGCTTC
>JAYVTU010000112.1:0-9966 GCA_043788485.1 Planctomycetota bacterium | reverse complement strand
GACACGTATCATCCCACGTGGGTCGAAGCCGACCCGGCCAAACGCAAGCAGCGCATCGATCACACGCTCCGCGCCATTGAGCTGACCGCCGCGGTCGGCGGGTCGCACATCTCGCTCCAGCCTGCCGGACCTTACATGGGTCGCAACATCGATGAGCTCTACGAGATGTTCGCCGAGGGGCTCGCCGCGTGCGTCGATAAGGCGCGCTCCTGCGGCGTCACGCTCGGCGTCGAGCCCGAGCCCGGCCTGCTCATCGAGCGATCCGATCAGTTCGACCGTCTCAAGAAGCAATACTTCGCCGCCGAGCCGGTGATCCAGATGAACAGCGACCTTGGCCATTTCTACTGCGTGCGCGAGAATCCCGCCGACGTGCTCAAGACGCACGCCGATGTGATCCGCCACGTGCACATCGAGGACATCACCGCCGAGCGCGTGCACCAGCATCTTGTGCCCGGCGAGGGTGTGATGGACTTCCCCGGCATCTTCAAAACGCTCGACGCAATTAACTACACCGGCATGGTCACCGTCGAGCTCTATCCTTATACAAGCACTGCCGGCGACGTCGCGCAGCGGGCGTTCAACGTCCTGGCCCCGATGCTGGCGGAGGCTTGACGCATGAACCTCAAGCAAAGCCAGCTCCCGCCCGACAAGCTCCTGCCGGTCCTCATCGACGAAACGCAGCTCGCCGCGCTCATCACCGCCGCGCAGCAGGAAGACATGGGCACGCGCGGTGACATCACGTCCGCAGTGCTGATCCCCGAAGGCAAAACCGCCACCGCCGAATTCCACGCCCGTTCCGAAGGCGTCCTCGCCGGCGCCGTGATGCTCGCCCCGATCGCCGCGGCTTACGATCCCGCGCTCCAAGTAACCGAAACGCTCGCCGACGGAACCGCGCTGCTCAAGGGCCAGAAGATCGCCACGCTCACTGGACCGCTCCGCTCCGTCCTCGCCGCCGAACGCGTGATGCTTAATTTCCTCGGCCGACTCAGCGGCATCGCCACGCTCACGCGCCGCTACGTCTTCGCCGTCGCCGCGACCAAGGCCAAAATCTACGACACTCGCAAGACCACGCCCGGACTCCGCGCCCTCGAGAAGTACGCCATCCGCTGCGGCGGCGGGTTCCCGCACCGCATCGGCCTCTACGACGCTGTGCTCATCAAAGACAACCACATCGCCCACATCCCGCTCAGCTTCCTCGGCGCCCAGCTCGAAACCGCCATCAACGCCGCGCGAAAGCTCGATCCCCGCCCCAGCTTCGTCGAGGTCGAAGTCGACACGCTCCAGCAACTCCGCATCGTCCTGAGCTGCGATGTCGATATCGTGCTTCTCGACAATATGAATCTCGACCAGATGCGTGAGGCGATCGCCATCCGCAACAAGGTCAACCCCGGTGTCCTCCTCGAAGCCAGCGGCGGCGTGAATCTGGACACGGTTCGCGACATCGCCGAGACTGGCGTCGAACGAATTTCCGTCGGAGCGCTCACGCACTCCGCTCCGGCGCTGGACATCGGATTGGACATCGCCTCGTGAAAATTGTCTTGCCGCTTGCGGCTTAGCGCTCCGGAGCGCTAAGCCGCAAGCGGCGGGAAAAACACCATGAACCCCATCGAAACCTACAACTTCCCGCAGCGACAGCGAATCCTCTCCATCGCGCGCACCGCGCTCGGTGAGATGCTCACGACCGGCGATGTCCGCCCCGCGCAGCCCGCCGCCGATGAGCAATTTCTCCACCAGCCGCGCGGCTGTTTCGTCACGCTCCACCACCGCCACGGCCACCTCCGCGGCTGCATCGGCACGTTCGACGCCAGCGACGTGCTGCACCGCAACATCGTCCGCATGACCGCCGCTTCGACGCGCGATCCGCGCTTCACGAGCAACCCCGTCGTCCTCGCCGAGTACAACGACCTCATCGTCGAGGTCTCCGTGCTCACGCCGATGCAGCGCATCGCCGACCCGCGCCAGATGCGGCTCGGCGTCGACGGCATCTACATTAAATCGAACCGCCAGAACGTCAGCGGCTGCTTCCTCCCGCAGGTCGCCACCGAGCAGAAATGGAACGTCGAACAGACGCTCTCCTACTGCTGCGCCCACAAGATGGGCCTCTCGTCGGACATCTGGAAAAGCCCCGCCTCGGCCCTCGAATTCTTCGTGTTCCAGTCGATCATCATCAGCGAAGCGGTCGCTCACGGATCGGCCTCGTGAAAGGAGCGCGCATGTCAAAGCTCTCTGCGGCTGCTCTGGTCGTCGCCTTGATTGCGGTCGTGCATTCGGTCTGGCTTCAATCGACAATAGATCGCCGGATCGCCGAAGGAACCGCCGTTGCGCTGCGTGAGCGTGAAAGCAAACTCGTGCAAGGCCTTGCACCGAAAGTCCGGCTGATCTACCACGATTTCGCGGGTGATGAGACAAAACTAACGGACGCGGAAAAGAACCCGCGCACACTCGAAGAACTGATCGGGCCACTGGTCCGCATCATCCAATCCACAACCGGGAAATGAGCACACCTTTGGACACGATTCCGCCCACCGAATCCTTTCTCCGCGATTGCAAAACGATCGGCCTCGAGCTGCCCGACGCCGAGGTCGCCGCGCTGGGGCGTTACCTGCATCTGCTGCTGGAGACCAACAAGCTCTTCAACCTCACCGCGATCACGGAGCCCGAGGCGGCGTGGCGCAGGCACATTCTTGAGAGCCTCAGCTTCGTGCCGCACATCGGCGAAGGGAGGTCGGTCATCGACGTCGGCAGCGGCGGGGGAGTGCCGGGGATTCCGCTGGCCATCGCCATGCCGCTGGTGCAGGTCACGCTCCTCGAAGCGACTGGCAAGAAGGCGAAATTCCTGCAGAGCGTGATCGACGACATGAAGCTCAAGAATGCGGCGGTTGTCAACGACCGCGCGGAGACCGTCGGCCAATCGAAGCGTCACCGGCAGCAGTACGACATCGCCGTGTCGCGGGCCGTCGGGCCGATGAACGTGCTGGTCGAACTCTGCCTGCCGCTCGTGAAGGTCGGCGGTCGCATGCTCGCGATGAAGGGGGCCAAGGCCGAGGCGGAGCTCAACGAAGCGACCGACGGCATCATGCTCCTGGGCGGCGGCGAACTGGAAGTCTTCGAGGCGATGCCGGGCCTGGAGGATGAGGCGGTGATTGTCGAGATTCAAAAGGCGAACGAAACGCCGCGCACATATCCGCGGTTGCCGGGCGAGCCGAAGCGGGTGCCGCTGTGATTATCCGCCGCTTGCGGCTTAGCGCTCCCCGCCTTTTTCGTACTCTACTCGTACTCGAAAATCGAGTTTCGAGTACGAGTACGAGTACGAACGAAACAAAAAGCGCTAAGCCGCAAGCGGCAAAACAAATTGATTGAACGCTACAATCTTGCCGTGAGCATCGACGTCCAGCACATCCTGGGTCCCGACGGCGCGATCGCGCGGCGGCTGGGCGCATCCTACGAGGTTCGGCCGCAGCAATTGGAAATGGCGGCGGCTGTGGAGCGCGCGCTGGAGCGCGGGACGACGCTGGCTGTCGAGGCCGGGACGGGCGTAGGCAAATCGTTTTCATATCTGCTGCCGGCGGTGCGGCGGATCGTGGAGCACGGCGAGCGCGTCGTGATCTCCACGCACACGATCAGCCTGCAGGAACAGCTCATCGAAAAGGACATCCCGCTGCTGCAGGCGATCACAGATCAGGAATTCTCCGCGGTGCTGGTGAAGGGACGGAGCAATTACATTTCGCTCCGCCGATTGCAGCTCGCCTCGTCGCGGCAGGATCAGATGTTCCACGATGATGCCGAGCTGCGCAGCCTGCATCAGATCGAGGAGTGGGTCTATAACACGCCCGACGGCAGCCTCTCGACGCTGCCGAATCTGGAGAGGCTGAGCGTGTGGGACCGCGTCGAGAGTGACACGAGCAACTGTATGGGCCGCAAGTGCCCCACGTATAAGAAATGCCACTACCAGACCGCGCGGCGTCGCATGGAGAACGGCGACCTGCTCATCGTCAACCACGCGCTGTTCTTCAGCGACCTGGCGATGCGGGCGCAGGGCGTCGGATTCTTGCCGCCGTATGACCACGTGATCCTCGACGAGGCGCACACGATCGAGGACGTCGCCGCGGACCACTTCGGCGTGACGCTCGGCGAGGCGGCGATCCACCACCTGCTCTCGACGCTCTACCACGTGCGCAACCGCAAGGGATTCCTCACGACGCTCTCGCTCAAGGACGCATCGGACCGCCCGCTGATCGACCGCGCGATCGAGCAGGTCTACGCGACCGGCTCGGCGTGTGAGGCGCTCTTCGAGCGATTGCTCGACTGGCAGCGCACGAGCGGTCGGCCGAACGGCCGCGTTGATCGGCCGCAGCCCGTGGTCGATCCGCTGACGCCGGCGCTCAAGGAACTGGCGATGCAGCTTCGCAACCTGATCCCCAAGGCCAAAAGCGAGCCGGATCAGTTCGAGATCAACGGTTATTTGCAGCGTGCCGAGGCGTATTGCGGGGCGCTGGGCACGTGGCTCGCGCAGAGCATTAATGAAGCGGTCTACTGGCTGGAGGTCGGCGAAAACAAGCGGAAACGCGTCACGCTGGAATGCGCCCCGATCGACGTCGGCGCGCTGCTCTCCGAGCGGCTCTTCGCCCGGCCCGATGACGATGGCAAGCCGATGGGCGTGATCCTCACCAGCGCGACGCTCTCGACGACCGCGGCGCCACACGCCGGCGATGAACCGGTGACGCAGCCCAAATCTTTTTCGCATTTCACGAAGCGCGTCGGCTGCGAATCGGCGTCCACGCTGCAACTCGGCTCGCCGTTCGACTACGCCTCCGCGGTCCGTCTCATCGTCGAGTCCGACCTGCCCGACCCGTCGGAGCCCGGGTTCATCGAGACGGCCTGCCCGCGCATCCTCAAGCACATCCGCGAGACCGAGGGCGGGGCGTTCGTCCTGTTCACCAGCTATGTGATGCTCAACCGTGCAGCGTCGGTGCTCCGTCCCGCGCTCGAGGATTTGGGCTACCCGATGCTCGTCCACGGCAAAGACGGCCCGCGCACGCTCCTGCTCAAACGCTTCCGCGCCGAGGGCAACGCGGTGCTATTGGGCACAGACAGCTTCTGGGCCGGCGTCGATGTGCAGGGCGAGGCGCTGCGCAACGTGATCATCACGAAACTGCCGTTTGCCGTGCCCGACCGCCCGCTCGTCGAGGCCCGCATCGACCGCATCAAGAAGCGCGGCGGAAGCCCGTTCAACGAGTATCAGCTCCCCGAGGCGATCATCAAATTCAAGCAGGGCTTCGGCCGGCTCATTCGCTCGAAGACCGACCGCGGTCGCGTCGTCGTGCTGGACAAGCGGATCGTGACCAAGCCGTATGGCCGCCAGTTCCTCGCGGCGCTGCCGCCGATCGAAGTCGAGCAGGGCGACGGCGGGTTCGGTGAAGACTTACCGTTTTGAACGGGCTTTGATGGATTCGTAATGGGCGAACTGCTCGGGCGTGACGAGATCGCGGACGCGCTGATCGTTGATGGGCGTGTGCTTGAGGATTTCGGAGATGTCGTAATCATCCTGCGGCCGATCGGCGCGGAGCTTCATCGCGATCAGGTCGTGCGGCTCGGCAATGCGCACGCTGCGCCCGCCGAGCATCGTCGGCGTGGCCCGCTGCACGATCGCGTCGGCGAACTGATCCTTCCACACGTCGATCTCGACGCCGCTGCTGTGGTAGAGCTTCCATGTGCACGACGGATCGAAATGGTGGCGACGCATCGCATCGGGATGCGCGGCGAGGATCGCTTCGTGACCTGCGCCGGCGACGAAATCGACGTCCTCGGTGAATCGCGCCCGACCCCAGACCATCGCGGCGAGGCCACCGATCAGTGCGTAAGGGATATTCAATTCTTCAAACAAACTCACAGCATCGAGCAGCGGCTTTTCAAACCCGGCGAAAGGATCGTGAGATTCCATTCTCAAACTCCGGGCCAGCGAGCGGCCGCGTGCCATTTTCAACAGGCATGAGGCCAGATCGGCCTGGGGCGTCGCGATGTTTTCGATACGCCGGTGCATGCTTGAACCCTTGGCATTGTACTCTGCGAATCGTCGTGGGGCAGCGTGAAACCGCGCCCCACATGCTGTATCCTTTTGTCCGGTCGCCACGTCATCCTTGCAGGAAAGAGTGAGAGCATGCTCAGCAAAGTTTTCAAAGCGTATGACATCCGGGCTGTCTACCCCGATCCGCTCAATGAGAAGGTGGCGTGGAAGGTCGGTTATGCCACCGGCAAATTCCTGCGCTCGCAGCTGGCCAAGACGGACCTGGCCGACCCGATGCTGCAGCATGTTGTCGTCGGTCGTGACATGAGGCCCAGCAGCCCGAAGCTCGCCAAGGCCCTGATCGACGGCCTGCGCGCCGCTGAGATGAACGTCTTCGACGTCGGCATGGTCGACACCTCCTTCATCTATTTCGCGATCAACCACCTCGGCTGCGCCGGCGGGATCCAGACCACCGCGTCGCACAATCCGATCCAGTACAACGGCTTCAAGATCTCCGGGCGCCACGCGTCGCCGATCGGGGCCGACACCGGCCTCGTCGAGATCCAGCGCATCGCCGCCACGATCGAGGACACGAACATCAAGCCCGTCGGCCGGCTTGAGGAGCGTGACCTGTGGGATGGCTACATCGCGCACGTGCGCAAATTCATGGACGTCTCGCGGCCGCTGACGGTCGCCGTCGATGCGTCGAATGGCATGGCCGGTGCATTTGTGCCGCGCATCTTCGAGGGCGTGAAAAACCTCAAGCTCATCCCGATCAACTGGGAGATCACCGGCAAGTTCACGCACGACCCGAATCCGCTGGTGCCCGAGAACATGAAGTGGACGCAGGACGCGGTGCTCAAGCACAAGGCGGACTTCGGCGTGTGCTTCGACGGCGACGCCGACCGCTGCATGATCTGCGATGAGACGGGCAAGATCATCGGCTGCGATCTGCTCGGTGCTCTGTTCGCGCAGCATTTCCTCAAGCAGGCGCCCGGAGCTGCGATTGTGTACGACCTGCGTTCGAGCCGCTCGCTCAAGGAGACGATCGAGGCCGCGGGCGGCAAGCCGGTGCGGGGCCGGGTCGGCCACGTGTTCCTCAAGAAATTGATGCGCGACAACAACGGCGTCTTCGGCGCCGAGCTCAGCGGGCACATGTACTACCGCGATAATTTCCACACCGACTCCGGTGCGATCACGTTCGCGACAGCCCTGTCGATCCTCGCGGCGTCGAAGAAGACGATGGGCCAGCTCATCAAACCGCTCGCCAAATATCCGCAGTCCGGCGAGATCAATTTCCATGTCGAGGATAAGGACGGCGCGCTGGCGGGTCTTCGGAAAACCTACACCGGCAAGGCGACGTTCGATGACCTCGACGGCCTGACCGCCGACGCGTGGGACAAGCTCGGCTGGTGGATGAACGTCCGCAAGAGCAACACCGAGCCGATGCTCCGCCTCAACATGGAAGCCAAGACGCAGGCGCTGCTCGAGCAGATGCTCACGGAAGTCACGCCCATGCTGGGCGAGCCTGCGAAGGGACATTGATGCGAAAGCTTGCTCTCTGGTTTTGCGCGGGGGTTCTGGCGATGGCCGGCTGTCGGACCGCGCCGACAGCTGCTCCCGACGCCGGCGATCCCGCCGCGATGCAGGCCAACGCCGATCTCGCGCGCGGCTACGCGCTGCTCTATCAGCTTGTGAATGACGAATCCGGCCTGTCGCAGATCCTGATCCTCAAATCCGTGACGCCCAAGACGAAACTGCTGATCGACGAGATCACCGACTCGTCCAAGCGGGCGGAAAAGCATCTCAAGGCGATACCCCGCCGCGATCCCGGCATGCCCAAGGCCGAAGTGGATACGCGTGCGTCAATCAGCTCCGCCACCGGCATGCGCCTCCTCGGCGCCGGCAACGATCGCTTCGAGGTCGAACTGCTTCTCACGCAAACCAGCGCCACTGAATACGGCTCGAACATGGCGACCGTGCTGGCGAAGATGGAGACGCGCCCCGACGAAAAGGCGTGGCTGCAGGCCTTCGCCAAGGAATATTGGGCCTTCAACCGCCGCGCCGCCGCGTTGCTCAACGTCGCATCACCCGAGAAACCGAAATGACTCCCCGCCAGGTCCTTCAGCTCATCAAGAAGCACAAGATCGAGTTCATCGATTGCCGCTTCATGGATTTCCCCGGCGCCTGGCAGCATCAGATGTACACTGCCGCCCGGCTCACCGAGGCGACCTTCACCAAGGGCTTCGGGTTCGATGGCTCGTGCATCCGCGGCTGGGAGGCCATCAACGAGGGCGACATGCTCCTCGTCCCCGTCGCCGACACCGCCCGCATCGATCCCTTCTACGACCGCCCGACGCTCGCCATCATCTGCGACGTCAAGGACCCGGTCACCAAGAAGCAGTACAGCCGCGACCCGCGCTCGATCGCGCGAAAAGCCGCCGCCTACCTCAAGCAATCGAAGATCGCCGATCAGGCGATGTTCAGCCCCGAGATGGAGTTCTTCGTCTTCGACCGCGTGCGCTACGACCAGACGATGAACTCGGCGCACTACACAGTCGAGAGCCGCGAGGGTCTGTGGAACCGCGGCAAGGATGACCCGACGAACCTCGGCAACCAGATCCGCGCCGCCGAGGGCTACTTCCCCGTCCCGCCCATCGACACGCTCGCCGAGCTGCGCAGCGAGATGACCGCCGCCCTGCAGGCGATGGGCATCACCGTCGACAGCCACCATCACGAAGTCGCCACCGGCGGGCAGTGCGAGATCGTGCTCCGCCACCAGGACCTCCTGGCCATGGCCGACACGTGCATGATCTACAAGTACATCGTCAAAAATGTCGCCGCGCGACACGGCAAGGTCGCCACCTTCATGCCCAAGCCCCTCTTCGGCGACAACGGCTCGGGCATGCACACCCACTTCTCACTCTGGAAACAGGGCGAGCCCCTCCTCGCCGGCCGCCACTACGGCGGGCTCTCGCAGCCCGGCCTCCACGCCATCGGCGGCATCCTCAAACACGCCCGCGCCCTCTGCGCCCTGACCAACCCGACCACCAACAGCTACAAACGCCTTGTCCCCGGCTTCGAAGCCCCCGTCAACCTCAGCTACTCCAGCCGCAACCGCTGGTCCGCCGTCCGCATCCCCGTCTACAGCGATGATCCGCGCACCAAGCGCATGGAACTCCGCTTCCCCGACTGCTCCTGCAATCCCTACCTCGCGCTCAGCGCCATCCTCATGGCCGCCATCGACGGCATCAAGAACCGCATCGACCCCGGCGACCCCTCCGACATCGACATCCGCCACGTCGCCCCGGAGGACCTCGCCAAACTCCCCGCCGCCCCCGCAAGCCTCGCCGAAGCCCTCGAAGCCCTCGAAAAAGACCACGCCTTCCTCCTCGAAGGTGGTGTCTTCACCGAGGACCTGATCCGCTACTGGATCAAATACAAAAGCCAGAGCGAAGTCGCCGAAATCCGCCACCGCCCGCATCCGCATGAGTTCAATATGTATTTTGATTGCTGAGAAGCATGGCAGCATGCCATCGCTTTTAATCGGATTTATTGTTGCGCGTCTTCTTATCCAACGAGATCACGTATCGCCGATATGCAGGCATAATTGCCTTAAAATAAAGATGCATAAATAGATTACTTCGGATCGCATTGAACATTGCAGCAGTTGCCGGATGCGGCAACTCTCTTGTGCTCTGGTCTCGTTCTTTAAAAGTTACATCAGGTTGGCGGAATGAGACAATTGGCTCAAAATTGTGGCCAGCGGTTATGAGCCGAAGGAGGATTTCTTCACCAGGGTTTATGAATGGAGCAGTGATAATCACCTGCTTTGCATCTGGCTTGATGTTAAATAGCTCGGTGCGATCCTGATCCAGCGCATAAAAAGTGGCGTCCCTCTGACTTGTCGCCAAACAAGGAAGGAACGCCACCATGGAACGGAATCCGATTGTACTGGATTG
>JAYVTU010000111.1:0-19729 GCA_043788485.1 Planctomycetota bacterium | reverse complement strand
CATCTTCACCCCCTCTCCCATTCCCCCGATTCCGCGCCTTAAGGCTTCGAGTCCCATCACTTGTAAAAAACCATCCGGGAAACCCCCCGGACGTCCGGTTTTCAAACCACATTTGTGCGCGCAGGGAAGGACCGTGTAGGAAAGTGTTCAGCGTCCAATGTGCAGTGTCCAGTGCTCGGGCCGGAGTCCACTGGACGCTGGATACTGGACACTGATTACTGGCTCCGCTTGCCCGCGAGGACGCAAGCGGCGGAAGGGGTGCAATCGTGAAGCGTTATATACTGGGTTGGCTGGTTCCTGGCAGATGGAGAGTGGATGAAGCGATTGATGGTGGCGATGGTGTTGGTGGGCTGCTTGGCGGCGCGGGGTTGGGGTGCGCCGCGGGAGGGGTTTGGGGAGGCGGTGCAGCCTGTGGTGGAGAAGTATTGTGTGAAGTGCCACGGCAATGAGAAGGCGAAGAATGGTGTGAATCTGCAGCGGTTCCTGGGTAATGGGCGATCGGTGCTGGGCGATCTGAGGTTGTGGACGGATGTGGTGCGGGTGATGAAGGCGGGAGAGATGCCGCCGGAGGATAAGGCCCAGCCGGAGAAGGGGGAGCGGGAGCGGGTGGTGAAGTGGGTTGAGGGGATGCTGGAGGCGGTGGACCGGATCGAGGATCCGGGTTGGACGCCGATCCGGCGGCTGACGAGGGCGGAGTACAACAACACGGTGCGTGACCTGTTGGGCGTGACGGTGAAGCCCGCGGATAAGTTCCCGAGCGATGGCGGCGGCGGCGAGGGATTCGACAATAGTGCGAGCGTGCTGTTCATTCCGCCGCTGCTGATGGAGCGTTATCTGCTGGCGGCCGATGAGGTGATCGCGGCGGCGGATGCGGGGAGATTGATGCCGGTGAAGGCGGAGCGTGGTAAGGAGCGGGACGCGGCGCGGGAGAATATCAGGCGACTGATGCGCGGCGCGTATCGCAGGCCGGTGGAGGATGCGGAGGTTGGGCGGGTGATGAAGGTGGTGGATGCGGCGGTTGCGCGTGGGGAGACGCTTGAGGCGGGGACGAAGCTGGGGATGAAGGCGGTGCTCGCATCGCCGCGGTTCCTGTTCCGTGTGGAGCGCGAACAGGCAGGAGCGGGAACGGCCAAGGTGGATGACTATGAGCTGGCGAGCCGGCTGAGCTATTTCCTGTGGTCGAGCATGCCGGATGAGGAGCTGATGGGATTGGCGGAGCACGGGAAGCTGCATGAGGCGGAGGTGCTCGCGGGGCAGGTGAAGCGGATGCTCGCGGATGGGAAGTCGCGGGCGCTGGCGGAGCAGTTCGCGGGGCAATGGCTCGGCGTGCGCGACCTGGCGCGGACGGCGCAGACGGATCGCGGGCGGTTCCCGGAGTTCACGGCGAGCCTGCGTGATGCGATGGTGGAGGAAACGGTTGTATTCTTCGAGCATCTGCTGCGTGAGGATCGGCCGGTGCTGGAGCTGCTGGACTGCAACTATGCGTATGTCAATGAGGAGCTGGCGAAGCATTATGGGATTGAGGGTGTGAAAGGTGCGGAGCTGCGGCGCGTGGAGCTGAAGGATGCGAATCGCGGGGGCGTGCTGGGAATGGCTGCGGTGCTGACGAAGACTTCGTATGCGCTGCGGACGAGTCCGGTGCTGCGGGGGAAGTGGGTGCTGGAGGAGATTCTCGGGACGCCGCCGCCACCGCCGCCGGTGATGGTCAAGACGTTGCCGACGGATGACAAGGCGCGGGATGGGATGACGTTCCGGCAGAGGCTGGAGCAACACCGAAAGGATTCGGCGTGCGCTTCGTGTCACGCGCGGATGGATCCGCTGGGATTCGGGCTTGAGGGATTTGATCCGATTGGGCGGTGGAGGACGAAGATCGGCGGGGAGCCGGTGGACGCGACGGGGAAACTGGCGAGCGGCGAGACGTTTAGCGGTCCCGCGGAACTCAAGCGGATCTTGATGGGCAAGAAGGAGCAGTTCGTCCGCAACCTGAGCGAGAAGATGCTTGGATACGCTTTGGGGCGCGGGCTGGAGTATTATGACTCGCCTGCGGTGAAGCGGATCACGGCGGCGACGGCGAGCGGCGGGTATCGCAGCTCGGTGCTGGTGACACAGATCGTGGCGAGTCTGCCCTTCGGGCATCGCCGCGGCGCGGACTACGCGGAGCCTAAACCATGAGCGGCAAGCGGATGCGGATCTCACGTCGAGCGGTGCTGCGCGGTGCGGGTGCGATGATGGCGCTGCCGTGGCTGGAGGCGATGGGGCCGATGCGGAGTGCGCTGGCGGCGACGGCGGGAGCGGGTGGTGCGGCGAGTGGCGTGACCGCGGAAGTGGGGCCGGTGCGCATGGCTTACCTGTTCATGGCCAATGGCGTGAACCCGCACACTTGGACGCCGGAGGGAACTGGCGCGGAGTTCACGCTCTCATCGGCGCTCAAGCCGCTGGAGTCGCTCAAGCACGACATCCTCGTGCTGACGCAGCTGACCAACAAGGCGACAGACACGGGCGATGGGCACTACGTGAAGGCCGCGGGATTCCTCACGGGAACGACCATCACGCGGACGACGGGCGCGGACCTGCGGTGCGGCGGCGTGAGCGTGGATCAGCTCGCGGCGCAACGTATGGGGAACCTGACGCCGCTGCCGTCGCTGGAACTGGGGATCGATCCGGTGGTCACGGGCGTGGACGTGAATGTGGGTTACACGCAGCTGTATGGCGGGAGCATCGCGTGGTCCACGCCGACAACGCCGGTGGCCAAGGAGATCAACCCGCAGCTTGCATTTGATCGCCTGTTCCGCACGAATGTCGGCAAAGGCGCGGATGCCAACCGCGACCGCAGCGTGCTGGACTTAGTGAAGGAAGATGCGGAGGCGCTGCGCACCCGCATCGGCAAGAACGATCAGCGCAAGCTTGATGAGTATTTGGATTCGGTACGCTCCGTGGAGAAGCGGATCGAGTTCGACGGCTCCGCGCGACGCCGCATGCACATGGATGATGCGGTCGCGCGAGCGGAGATCGAGAAGCTCGGCAACCGCATCCGCGACATCTACGGCGACGCGGGGCGGGTCCGCGAGCGCGGCATCGATCACACTGAACACGTGCGGCTCATGCTGGACCTGATGGTGATGGCGTTCTGGACCGACTCGACGCGCATCGGCACATTCATGTTCGGCAACGCGGTGAGCCCGAGGAACTTCTCGTTCCTGCCGGGTGTCAGCGGCGGGCATCACCAGATCTCGCATCACGAGAACAACGCGGGGAAACTCGAGGAATATCGCCGCATCAATGAGTGGCACATCGAGCAGTACGCGTATTTGCTGGGACGGCTCAAGGGCATCCGCGAGGGCGAGCGCACGCTGCTGGACAACTCGATGATCGTCTGCGGCGCGGCGCTGCGTGATGGCAACAGCCACAATCCGCACAACTTGCCGATCCTGCTGGGCGGCCGCGGCGGCGGGACGATCGCGACAGGTCGGCACCTCGTCTACGACAAGGACACGCCGCTGTGCAACCTGCACCTGGCGCTGGCGAAGCGGATGGGCGTTCGGATTGAGCGGTTCGCCGATTCCACGGGTCCGCTCGCGGGGTTGGATGATCCGAGTTACAAGGCCGCCGAACTCCGCAAGGGATGATCGTGATGCTCGCCGATTCTGCGGGGATGTCATGGCCGATTGTCGTGGCGAGCGCGGCGATTGCGGGCGCGGTGAACGCCATTGCGGGCGGCGGGACGTTCCTGACTTTCCCGGCGCTGACGGGCGTGGCGGGGCTGACCGAGAAGGTCGCCAACATGACCAGCACGGTCGGGCTCTGGCCCGGGTCGGCGGCGAGCGTCGTGGCCGCGGCGCCGGACATGAAGAAGATGCCGCGCGGCATGCTCATCGCTTACACGATCATCAGCTTGGTAGGCGGAATCCTCGGAGCGTTACTCCTGATCAAGACCAGCGACCGCGACTTCCGCCTGCTCATTCCTTGGCTGCTCGCGTTTGCCACGGTGATCTTCGCATTCAGCAAGCCGATTGCACGTTGGGCCGGCCGCAAGCACGGTCACCGCACGCCCGCCTGGACCGTGATCGTCGGCGTGCTGCAGCTGGCCGTCGCCGTCTATGGCGGATACTTCGGCGCGGGCATCGGCGTGCTCATGATCGCGTGCCTCTCATTCTCAGGGCTCGACGACATCCATCAGATGAACGCCCTCAAGGTCACGCTCGCGACCGTGATCAACGGCGCCGCGGCGATACTCTTCGTGACGTTCCGCTTTGCCGGGACCGAGTCGATTGAATGGCGGTATGCTGCGGTGATGGCGGTCGCCTCGGTGATTGGCGGATTCGTCGGCATGCGCATCGCCCGGCGCGTGCCACAAGCGGCATTGCGCGGCACGATCCTGACGATCGGCGTGACGCTCACCGCGATCTACTTCTGGAAGGCGTATTCCGTTTAGGTGTGAGAAAACTGCTCAATGTGTAGTAGTTTCGGCCGTTTGGTGATGGGCGGCCTTGTGGGAATGTCGGTGCTTGTTTGCCGGTTGAGATTTGCGAAAATCCCTAACGTTATTTCGGTGAATTGGCTACAATGAATCAAGCGTCGGCGGAGTTGCCGATGTGCGCCAATAGATCGAGCACCCTATTCGAATTGACCAACAATACCGACGAAGCGACCCGCGTCAGCGATCGTGGGTTGCTTGTTGTGATGCGCTGCTTCCAAAACAATACTAATGAACGGATCGTCCGGAGCGTGGGGTCGCGCCGGACGATGAACTATTTGCAAATGGGGGCTACCGATGGCGGCAAACGACGGCCAAGGAACGGCGGAGTCGTTGACGATGGAGCGTCCGACGCGGAGCGCGACGGAACGCGATAACCGGAACAAATCGAAAGATTTGCTTCTGGCCAGCCGTAAGTACGCGCAGGAACAGCCGCTGAAGAGCTGGTGGTGCCTGCTGAGCACGATCCTGATCTACGCCGCGGCTTTGACCGGCGCCGTGTGGGCATCACCGTTGCCGTGGGCGTGGGCGTGGGCATTGAGAATATTCTGTAGCATCGTCACCGGCCTCGTCATGGTCCGACTCTTCGTGCTCTATCACGACCACCAGCATGGCACGATCCTTCGTCACTCGCGCATCGCCAACGGGTGGATGACGATCTACGGCATCCTCACGCTCAATCCGCCGAGCATCTGGAACCGCTCCCACAATCACCACCACAAGCACACCGCCAAGGTGTTCGGCGCCGACATCGGCTCATACCCCGTGATGACGACCGAGATCTACGCCCGCTCCGGCCGCGGCAAGCGCTTCGGCTACGCCGCGGCGCGTCATCCGCTGACGATCGCCGCCGGTTACCTGACGATCTTCCTCTACGGAATGTGCGTCCGTTCGCTGCTCAACAAGCCGCGCGAGCATTACGATTCCGCCATCGCGATTGTCGCGCATCTGGCGATCGCTGTGTGGATGGCGTGGATGGGCTGGGGCGTGCTGGTGATGGGTCTGCTCATCCCGTCCACGATCGCTGCCGCGATGGGCGCGTATCTGTTCTACGCCCAACACAACTATCCCGGTGTCATCCTGCAGCCCCGCGCCGATTGGGATTATGTCACCGCGGCACTCAAGTCATCGAGCTTTATCCGCATGAGCCCGATCATGCACTGGTTCACCGGCAACATCGGCTACCACCACGTGCATCACCTCAACGCCCGCATTCCTTTCTACCGCCTTCCCGAGGCGATGGCGGCGATGCCCGCGCTCCAGTCGCCGGGCACGACGTCGCTGCGGCCTTGGGATGTCGTCAAATGCCTGCGCCTGAAATTGTGGGACGGCAGCAAGAACTCGCTCGTGCCGTTCGAGGGCTGAATCGCCGGCCGTATCACAGCAGGTCGACAGCCTTGATCCGCGGGATGTGACGGCCACCCTCGAACGCCGTCGTCAGAAATACGTCCACAATCTTCTTGGCCATCTCCAGAGTCACGATGCGCTGGCCGATCGCGATGCAGTTCGCGTCGTTGTGCTGACGTCCGAGCCGGGCGGTTTCCTCGTTGAACGTATACGCGCAGCGGACGCCGCGAGCCTTGTTGGCCACGATGCCTTCGCCGTTGCCCGATCCGCCCAGCACGATGCCACGCTCGTATTCGCCACGGGCCACCGCCTGCGCCGCGGGGTAGATCCACGTCGGGTAATCCGTGCGCTCCGCCGAGTACGTGCCGAAGTCCTTGACCTCGTGGCCCTGCGCCGCGAGATACTTGCGGAGCACTTCCTTGTACTCGAACCCGGCGTGATCGGAGGCGATGGCGATTTTCATGGCGTGCTCCCTGCGTTTACAATGGGGCGGGGATAGGTCTTCATCGGGACGACCGCGATCGCGAGGCTGCGACCGGCGGCGGGGGCGTAGAGCGTCGTGCCCGCATCACGCTTCGCCCATTTGACCATCGTAAAGCCCACGGCGGTTTGACTCATCATGGGCGCATTGGCCGAGCTTGTCACGCCTCCGACGATCGCCGCCTCCGGATCGGTGGTGGGGCGGTCGTGCACGGCGACACCGGCGACGGGCAGGTCCGTTAAATGCTCCGGATCGGCGGCCCGGAAACCGACCAGCAGCTTCGCCGGGTGACCGAGCGACTGCATCCTCGCCACGATCTCCTGGCCGCGATAGCAGCCCTTGGTGAAACTCACCGCCTCGGCCAGCACCTCAGCGCCCGTCTCATGCGGCAGCGAATCGGGTCCGAAGTCGATGTGGAACAGCGGCCGGCCCGCCTCGATCCGCGCGATGTTGAACGCCAGCCAGCCGATCATCTTGAAGCGGAACTTCGTCGCCAGCGTCTCGCCGTGCTGCGTCCAGCTCTTGGCCAGCTCCGGCGGCATCCAGATATGCAGGCCTGCCTCACCGGTTTCGTCGTATTGAAATGTCCAAGCCTCCGCCGATTGCGGATGCGATTCCTTCCACCACGCCAGGGTCTCGGCCGCCTTCGGCCCATGCAGGGAGATGCGATGACGAGTCTGCGTCAGATTCTCGATCTGCACATCCTCGCCGAAGAGCATCTTGTCGAGTTCCGCCGCGACCGCGCCCGCATCATGCACATCGACATCGAGCAGCGTCTGCGTCTCGCCGTGCATGATGATCAGGTCCGCCATGATGCGGCCCTTGGCGTTGAGCAGGAACGCGCGGCGGACATCCCCGGGCTTCAAGGTATTGCAATCCTGCGTCAGCATGCGATGCAGGAAATCGAGACGGTCCTTGCCGGTGACGCGCAGCAATCCGCGCTGCGGGCAATCCATCATCGCCACCGCTTTACGGATCGCCGCGTACTCGACTTCGACGCTTGCAAACTGCGCGACGATCTGCGCCTGCTGTCCGTAAGGCATGAATGAGGCGTCGAGCGAATCGAAATGGTCATGGAGCGGGCTGGGTGTCATGGGTGGTTTCGATCAGGCCTTTCGAACGCCGACCGTCAGCAGCAGGTTCGCCCACAGCGCCTGATCGCCGGTCTGCACCGTGAGCACATGGTCCTGCGATCGCACCGCTTCGTAGAAATCCCACTTCTGGATCGGCTTGAGCTCGAAGCCGAGCGCGTTTTCCTTGAGGATCCGCCGATACTCCGCCCACACCGGCGGGTCGCCCTGCGTGTACGGATCATCAGCGGGGATGCCCATCGTGTTGGCCGCCTCGACGGGGATCGCCGAGAGCAACGCTTCGAGCACCTGGCAGCAGGTGACGACGCCGGGCATCAGATTCAGGCTCACCAATTCTGCGCGAGGCCCCATCGCGGACCAAGCCGGGTAGTTGCCGTCGGCGATCAGAATCTTGCTGTGGTGACCGGCGCGGCCGATCAGGCGGTTTATTTCGGGGTGAATCAGCTTGTGCTTGAGCATGATGCGACGGTCTCCGGTTTAGCCTATGCGGCGGACATGCCATGTTGTGACGGAAAACCGCATTTGACGCAAGCCGCCCGCCGTTGCACCCTGTACGGCCCGCAATCGCTGAGACGAAAAGGAGATTCTGAATATGGCCGCCTACAAGCTCCCCGCGATCGTCAAACCCAAGAAGACCAAGAGTAAGCAGGTCCTGCTCGTCGCCAATGGCGACCTCCGCGAGACCGCCAACCGCGTCTGCTGGGACGCCCAGAATGCGATGGAACAGCAGCTCGCCCTGGCGATCAAAGCATGCGGCTACGAGCTCGTCCGCGCCCATCCGTTCAAGAAGACCGTCGAGCACGGTTTCATCAGCTCGCAGCACGAAGGCATGCGCGTCTTCGCCGAGATCGATCCCGATGCGAAGATCATCGTCGCCGAGGCAGTCTGGCAGTATTCGCACCACATTCTTCATGGCCTGCTCAGCCACCGCGGCCCTATCCTCACCGTCTCCAACTGGTCCGGCCAATGGCCCGGACTCGTGGGAATGCTCAACCTCAACGGCTCGCTTTCCAAGGCCGGCGTGAAGTACGCCACACTGTGGAGCGAGAACTTCGTCACCGATGACAAGTTCCTCAAGAATCTCAAGAGCTGGCTGACGAAGGGGACCGTCAAGCACGACCTCTCGCACGTCAAGCCGCTGAGCAAAGTGAAACTCCCCGGCGCCGAGGTGAAGCTCGGCGAAGCGCTCGCCGTGCAGCTTCAGCGCGAGAAGGCGATCATGGGCGTCTTCGACGAGGGCTGCATGGGCATGTACAACGCCATCATCCCCGACCACCTGATGAATCCGACGGGCGTCTACAAGGAGCGTCTGAGCCAATCCGCGCTGTTCTATCAGACGACGCAGGTGCAGGACTGGGAAGCCAAGCGCATCCTCGACTGGTACCGTGAGGCGGGCATGCGTTTCCGCTTCGGCTCCAAGGAGGAGGGCGACCTCACCGAGTGGCAGGTGCTCACACAGTGCAAGATGTACATCGCCGCGATGCGCATCGCCGACGAGTTCGGCTGCGACACGATCGGCATCCAGTATCAGCAGGGCCTCAAGGACCTGCTGCCCGCCAGCGATCTGGTCGAGGGCACGCTCAACAACGCCGACCGTCCGCCGGTCAAAGCAGCGAAGGGCGACCGCACGCTCTACTACGGCAACCCGCTGCCGCACTTCAACGAGGTCGACGAGTGCGCGGGGCTCGATGGCCTGATGACATTTCGCATCCACAAGGCGATGGGCCAGCCCGTCGAGAACACGCTCCACGATCTCCGCTGGGGCGACTGGGACGCGAGCGGCACGACCAAGGAATACGTGTGGGTCTTCGAGATCTCCGGCTCCGCGCCGCCCGAGCATTTCATCGGCGGGTGGAACGGAGCCGTCGGCGAGCGCCAGCCCGCGATGTACTTCCGCCTCGGCGGGTCAACGATCAAGGGCATTTCCAAGCCCGGCGAGATTGTCTGGAGCCGCATCTACGTCGAGAACGATGCGCTCAACATGGACATCGGCCGCGCCGGTGTCGTCGAACTGCCGCTCAAGGAAACCGAGCGCCGTTGGCAGTCGACGACGAGCCAGTGGCCCATCATGCACGCCGTTACCTACGGCGTCTCGCGCGATCAGATGATGGCCAAGCACAAGGCGAACCACATCCAGGTCGTCTACGCCAAGTCCGCGGCCGACGCCGACAAGAGCCTTTACGCCAAAGCCGCGATGGCCCGGGCTCTGGGCATCAACGTGAACGTGTGCGGCACGCGCAAGGACAATAAGCCCTGGTAACCGCCTGCATCGCCCTCGGCAGCAACCTCGGCGACCGTGCCGGCCACCTCGAAGCCGCACGCCGCGCCCTCGCCGCATTGCCGTGCACGAAACTTGCCGCATTCTCCAGCATTCACGAAACCGACCCCGTCGGTCCCGCGGGTCAGGACAAATATTTCAACGCCGCCGCGGTAATCGAAACGGACTTGGAACCCGCCGAATTGCTCGCCGAACTCCGCCGCATCGAACAGTCGCGCGGCCGGGAACGCCACGAACGCTGGGGCCCACGCACACTCGATCTGGATCTACTTCTTTACGGCGACCGTGTGATCAAGACCGAAGACCTCACCGTTCCACACCCGCGCATGCACGTACGGGATTTCGTATTGCGCCCGTTGGCGGAAGTCGCGCCAGAAGTTGTGCACCCGGTGACGAAGAAATCTGTGCGTGAGATGCTGGCGAAAATACAAGGCGAAACACCGCCCAAGGGCGGTCGCTAAGCGGGGATTATTTCGACTTCTTTTTGGGCGCTGGTTTCGATTCTGTTTTGGTGGGCTTTTCAGCGGCGGGTTTGGATTCGGGCTTTGATTCCGATTTGGTCTCGGATTTCGATTCCGTCTTCGTGTCCGACTTCGTTTCGGTTTTGGTTTCGGTCTTCGCTTCGTTCGACTTCTTCTCGGCCTCGGCGCCCTTCTTGTAGTTGTCGCTGCGGTATTCGGTCTGCCAGAAGCCCGAGCCCTTGAAGATCACGCCGCCGCCGAGGGAGATGAGGCGCTGCAGCGTGTTCTTGCCGCACTTGGGGCACTTCTTGAGCGGCTTGGCGTTGATCGACTGGAACTCTTCGAGTTCGTGGTTGCAGTTCGAGCAGCGGTATTCGTAGGTCGGCATGGGTGACTTCTTATTCGGGTGCGACGGCGACCTTGGCGGGGCGCAGCGTGCGGGACTTTTTGTAGATGTAGCCGGGCGCGAGGATCATCGCGACGTGGTTGGGCTTCACGCCCGCGGCGAGCTGGCGTAGCATAGCTTCGTGGATGTGCGGGTCGAAAGCGTCGCCGACGTTGACCGTGACGCGCTCGACGCCGGATTGCTGGAGCACCTTGAGCAGTTCGTCGCGGACGATCTGCAGGCCGTGCGCCAGGGCCTTGGCGTCGTCGGACTGCGCGGGGGTGGACAGGGCGGTGTCGAAGTGGTCGAGGACTGGGATGAACATGCGGAGCGTGTCGCCGCGCGAGATGTCGATGGTGCTGGTGAGGTTCTGCTCGGCGCGCTTCATCGAGTTCTGGTAATCCGCCGAGACACGCGCGAGGCGCGCGAAGAGTTCGTCGCGCTCCTTCTGCAGTTGCTCCATCGCCTTCTCGGCTTCCTGCATGTCGGAGACCGGGTCGGTGCCCTGGGCGTCGGCGTCGAACTGCGGTTCGGAATCGGGTGTTGGCTGACTCATGGGGATCATTCCTGGATCGTGTGGCGTGTGTTGTCGAAGATCAGTTGTGTGCGGATCATTGGCCGCTGAGGTGCGTTTTGATTTTCTTCCAGAAGCCTTTGCTGTGCGGCAGGACATCGATGTCCGCGGTCTCAGCGAACTCGCGGAGCAGTTCTTCCTGGCGATTGGTCAGTTTATTGGGGATCTCGACGAGAACCTGCACGATGAGGTCGCCGTGCCGTCCGCTGCGGAGATTCGGCAGGCCCTTGCCGCGGACCGTGTAGGTCTTGCCGTGCTGCGTGCCGGGTTCGACGACGAGTTCGGACTGGCCCTGCAGCGCGGGCACCTCGACCTTAGCGCCGAGGGCTGCCTGTGTGAAGCTGATGGGCATGTGCATGACGAGGTCGTCGTTGTGACGCTCGAAGATTTCGTGCTTGGCGACGCGGACGACGACGTGCAGATCGCCGCGCGGCCCGCCGTGTGCGCCGGGTTCGCCCTCACCAGCGATCCGGATGATGTTGCCGTCGGCGATGCCCTTGGGCACCTCGACCTTGAGCTTGCGTTCCTTCGGAGCCCGGCCCGAGCCCCGGCAGTCGGGGCATTTGTCGGCGATGGTGCTCCCGGCTCCGTTGCACGCGGGGCAGGGCCGGACCATCTGGAAGGGGCCCTGCCGCATGGCGACCTTGCCCTGCCCGCCGCATGTGGTGCAGGTCTTGGGCTTCGTGCCGGGCTTCGCGCCGTTGCCGCCGCACTTGTCGCAGTTGTCCTGGCGTGTGAAATCGACGTCGCGCGTCGCGCCTGCGGCGACTTCCTCAAGCTCCAGTTCGATCTCGGTCTCCAGGTCATAGCCGCGCTGCGGTCCCGCGGCATGTTGCCTGCCGCCGCCACCGAACGCGCCGCCGAGGCCCATGTCGCCGAAGAGACCCTCGAACATCGAGAAGATGTCGCCGGCGTTCATATTGCCGAAGTCGTGCGCCCCCGTGCCACGCAGGCCCTGATGACCGTAGCGGTCGTATCGCTGACGCTTCTCGGGGTCGGAGAGGATCTCAAAAGCCTCGGCGCACTCCTTGAACTTCGTCTCGGCCGTGGCGTCGCCGGGGTTGCGGTCGGGGTGGAACTTCATCGCGCATTTTCGGTAGGCGCGTTTGAGATCCTCGGCGCTGGCCGAGCGTTCGATGCCGAGGATTTCGTAATAGTCGCGCTGTGTTGACATGAGAGCCTATGAACGAAGCCCACGGACGCTGTCCGTGGGCTTCGGGGGATTGCGCACACGGAGAGCGGATCAGGAAATGGCGCCTTCGACGACCTTGTCGTCGTCCTTGAGCTCGGTGATGAGCACGTTGGTGGTGAGCATCAGGCCGGCGACGGACGCGGCGTTGATGAGCGCGGTGCGAGCGACGAGAGCGGGGTCGATGATTCCGGCCTTGACCATATCGACGTACTCGCCGTTGCCGGCGTTGTAGCCGAAGTGGCCCTTGCCTTCCTTGACCTTCTCGACGACGACGTCGCCATCGACGCCGCCGTTTTCGGCAATCTGACGCGCGGGGCTTTCGAGCGCCGCGGCGATGATGTCGTAGCCAAGCTTTTCGTCACCCTTGGCCTTGGACTGGGCGGACTTGACGGCCTCGATGGCGCGGAGGAACACGACGCCGCCACCGGCGACGTAGCCCTCTTTAGCGGCTCCGCGAGCGGCGTGGAGCGCGTCTTCGACGAGGTCCTTGCGCTGCTTCATCTCGACTTCGGTGGCGGCCCCGACGTTGATCACGGCGACGCCGCTGGTGAGCTTGGCCAGGCGTTCCTGGAGCTTCTCTTTGTCGTAGTCGCTGGTGGTCTTGGCCAGCTGTGTGCGGAGCTGCTCGGCGCGGCCCTCGATGTCCTTCTTCTTGCCGGCGCCTTCGATGATCGTCGTGTTGTCCTTGTCGACGATGATGCGCTTGGCGCGGCCGAGCTGGGTGAGTTCGACCTTCTCGAGTTTGACCGCGAGATCTTCGGAGAAGAATTCGCCGCCGGTGAGCACGGCGATGTCGGCGAGCATGGCGCGGCGACGGTCGCCGAAGCCCGGGGCCTTGACGGCGCAGATGTTCAGCACGCCGCGGAGACGGTTGACGACCAGCGCGGCCAGCGGCTCATTGTCGATCTCTTCGGCGATGATGAGCAGGGGCTTGCCGGCGGTCGCGATCTTGTTGAGCAGCGGCAGCAGGTCGGGCAGGCTGCTGATCTTCTTCTCGTGGATGAGGATGTACGGGTCGTCGAGCAGGCATTCCTGCGTCTTGGGATCGGTCATGAAGTAGGGCGAGGAGTAACCCTTGTCGAACGCCATGCCCTCGACGTAGTCGAGCGTGGTGACGGCGGCCTTGCCCTCTTCGATCTCGACGACGCCGTCGTGGCCGACCTTGTTGAGCGCCTCGGCGATGAGGTCGCCGATCTGGCTGTCGTTGTTGGCGGAGATGGTGGCGATCTTCTGGATGTCCTCGCGGCCCTTGACCTTGATGGCGGACTCGCGGATGAACTCGGCGGCGACCTCGGCGGCAGCGGTGATGCCGCGCTGTAGGACGCTCGGGTTCGCGCCGGTGCCGATGTAGCGGAGACCTGCGTCGAAGATCGCCTTGGTCAGCACGGTCGCGGTGGTCGTGCCGTCGCCGGCCTTGTCGGCGGTGCGGCGGGCGACTTCGTTGACGAGCTTCGCGCCCATGTTCTGGAACGGCTCGGCGAGCTCGACTTCCTTGGAGACCGAGACGCCGTCCTTCGTGACGGATGGACCGCCGTAGGACTTGTTGATCACGACGTTGCGGCCGGTCGGGCCCATCGTGACGGCGACGGCCTGGGCGAGTTGGTCGAGGCCCTTCTTCATTTCGACAGCGGCCTTGTGGTCGAACATCAGTTGCTTGGTGGCCATGGTGTATTCAATCCTTTGTTGCGAGGCGATGAACGGGAGGGGAAACACGCCCCAAGGGGCGTCGCTAAACGGGGAAGCCGGAGATTATTTCTCGAGCTTCGCGAGCAGTTCGGACTCGCGGAGGAGGACGAGTTTCTCGCCATCGAGATCGACTTCGGTGCCGGAGTATTTGCCGTACACGACGACATCGCCGGCTTTGACTTCGAGCGGGGTGCGCTTGTCGTCATCGTTGATCTTGCCGGGGCCGACGGAGATGACCGTGCCCTGCATGGGCTTCTCTTTGGCGGTGTCGGGGAGGTAGATGCCGGAGGTGGTGCGATCTTCGGCGACCTGGGGGCGGACGAGGACGCGGTCCTCAAGGGGACGGACGCGGGTCTTGGGAGCCGAAGCGGTTTTCGTGGCCATTTTGGAAATCTCCGAGGTTGCGTTGCGATTGATGTTGTGTGAGGTTTTGTTTTTGAGTGTGCAGCACGGCGCGGGGCCGTGGCGAACGGGAGGGTTTTAGAACCCGCCCATGCCGCCCATGCCACCCATTCCGCCCATGTCCATTCCACCCATTCCACCCATGCCGCCGCCGCCGTGGCCGTGGTGATCGTCACCGCCGCCGGGTTCTTCTTCCTTGGGGGCTTCGACGATGATGCAGTCGCTGGTGAGCAGGATGGTCGCGACGGACGATGCGTTTTCAAGGGCAACGCGATCGACCTTGGCGGGGGTGATGATGCCGCGGGCGATCAGGTCGGTGTATTCGAGCTTGAGGGCGTCGAAGCCGAAAGCACCCTTGCCTTCGCGCACCTTGTTGACGACGACGGTCCCCTTTTCGCCGGCGTTGTCGGCGATGGTCTGCGTCGGCACAGCCAGTGCGCGGGCCACGAGCTGGGCGCCGAGCTGCTCATCGCCCTCGAGGCTCTTGGCGAGCTTCTCGACGGAGTCGATGGAGCGGACGAACGAGACGCCGCCGCCGGGGACGATGCCCTCTTCGACGGCCGCGCGCGTCGCGTGCAGCGCATCTTCGATGCGGGCCTTCTTCTCTTTCATCTCGGCTTCGGACGCGGCCCCGACGTAGACCTGCGCCACGCCGCCGGCGAGCTTCGCCAGACGCTCCTGGAGCTTCTCTTTGTCGTAGTCGCTGGTGGTAATGCTGATCTCATTGCGGATCTGGGCGATGCGGCCCTGGATCGCCTTGGAATCGCCGGCGCCTTCGATGATCGTCGTGTTGTCCGCGTCGATCTCGATCTTCTTGGCCAGGCCCAGGTGCGACAGCTCGATCTTGTCGAGCTCGACGCCCAGGTCCTTCATGATCGCCGTGCCTCCGGTGAGGATCGCGAGGTCCTCGAGCATCGCCTTGCGGCGGTCGCCGTAGCCGGGTGCCTTGACGGCACAGACCTGCAGGACGCCGCGGAGCTTGTTGATCACGAGCGCCGCGAGGGCTTCACCCTCGACGTTCTCGGCGATGATGACCAGCGGCTTGCCGGCCTTCTGCACCTTCTCGAGCAGGGGCACGAGCTTGGCGACGCTGTCGATCTTCTCTTCGTAGATGAGGATGAAAGCCTTGTCGAACTCGACCTTCATCGCATCGGGATTCGTGATGAAATTGGGCGAGATGTAGCCGCGATCGAACTGCATGCCTTCGACAACATCGACGTAGGTCTCGGCGCTCTTGCCTTCCTCGACCGTGATCACGCCATCCTTGCCGACACGCAGGAAAGCGTCGGCCATGATCTTGCCGATTTCCAGATCGTTGTTGGCGGAGATCGCAGCGACGTTCGTGATGTCGTATTTGTTGGAGACGTCGATGGGCTTGGACAGCTTCTCGATCTGCTCGACGGTGACGGCGACGGCCTTCTTCATGCCGCGGACCAGCGCGTTCGCGTCGGCGCCGGCGGTGATCATCTTCAGACCCTCACGGAAGAGGGCCTCGGTCAGCACGGTGCTGGTCGTCGTGCCGTCGCCCGCTTTGTCGCTGGTGCGGCTCGCGGCCTCCTTGACGAGTTTCACGCCCATGTTTTCGTTCTTGTCGCGGAGCTCGATCTCCTCGGCGACGGTCACGCCGTCTTTGGTCACGTTGGGGCTGCCCCAGCCCTTGTCGAGCACGGCATTGCGGCCGCGGGGACCGAGTGTGCTCTTGACGGCGGCGGCGAGCTTTTCGACACCCGCAAGCAGGGAAGCGCGGGCATCGGAATCGAACGTCAGAATCTTGGCCATCGATGAAATCTCCGTATCAGATCGTTGTGACCGAGCGTGTGTCCAACCGGGGAGCTTGCGCCGGGAGCGGAAGCATCCGAGCGGCTAAGGGCAATTGGGGTGCCAGCGGGGGAGGGGCGGCGGAGCGTTGCATTTAACGCAACCTGTTGTCATTGAGCAGATTGCGAACTGTCGCTTTGCTGGCGATGGCGGGGCGACGGGGCGGAAAACTGTCAGGCTGGCAGTTGCCTAAAAACGGCCTGCCGTTTCTGTGGCGCCCTTGATCAGCGTACGGTGGGCTTGGCGGCGGCGCCGTTGCTGTGGAGAAACGTGCTGAGGCCGACGCCGGCCGCAGCTCCGACGAACGGGGCGGTCAGGTAGATCCATAGCAGTTCTGTGTGCTTGCTGACGATGGCCGGTCCGAATGAGCGGGCCGGGTTCATCGACGCGCCGGTGAGCGGGCCGCCGAAGAAGATGTCGGCGGTGACGGTCAGCCCGATGGCGATCGCGGCGATGAGGCCCTTCTCTTTGGCGCCCGTGACGACAGACATGATGACGAACATGAGGATTGCCGTGAGGATCACTTCGACGGCAAAGATTTGGCCGGCATCCATGTAGCTGAAGTTGGGCGAGGGGAGCGTCGCACCGAGGTTGCCGGGGTGCCAGGGGAAGATCCAGTGCAGCAGCAGGGCGGCGAGCAGGGCACCGACGAGCTGGCTTCCGATGTAGCCGGCGGCGGTGGGGATGTCCATGCGCTTGGCGAGTGTCAGGCCGAAGGTGACTGCGGGATTGATGTGGCAGCCGGAGACCTCACCGATGGCGTGGATCATGGCGAGGATGGCCAGGCCGTGCGCGAAGGCGACATCGATGAGTGTCCCGCCGGCGCAGGCGGAGCCGGCTCCGAGGGTGACGAGGACGAAGGTGCCGAAGGCTTCGGCGACGAGTTTCTTGGTCATTGGGGTGCTCTATATAGAGGAATAGGGCCGCCGTTTTATCACGGCGCGGGCGGAGTTGCGAATCGGTTGACAGCATCAGACAGCAGCGGGGGCATGTTTCTGACAGATTTGCACGATGGCGCGAGCGGCGTAGCGCACATCGTCTTCGGTGACGAACGCCCCGAAGCTCAGACGCGTCGTGCCGCCGAGATCGAGCGTGCCGATCGTGCGGTGTGCGCCGGGGGCGCAGTGCAGACCGCTGCGCGTCAGGATGCCGAAATCGCGCTCCAGCACATCGGAGAGATCCTGCGGCCTGGCGAACGCATCGATGCGCAGGCTGAATACGCCGCAGCGCTGCGCCGGATCGGTTGGGCCGTAAATGCGCAGGCCCGGTGTCTCACTGCGGCTCAGTTCCGATGAGAACGCGGTGATCAGCTTCAATTCATGCTCGCGGAGCGCATCGATCCCGCGATCGAGGATGTACTGCACACCTTCCGAGAGCCCGAGAATGCCGATCGTGTTGTGGCTGCCGGGCTCGAAGCGGTCGGGCAAGAAGTCGGGCTGCACATCAAACTCGCTGAGACTTCCCGTACCGCCCTCGCGGTAGGTCTGCATCTGCTTCTCGATCCCCGGGCGTATGTAGAGGAACCCGGTGCCCAGCGGACCGAGCAGGCCCTTGTGGCCCGGAGCCGCGAGGAGATCGATGTGCATCGACTGGACGTCGAGCGGGATGTGGCCCAGCGATTGGGCGCCGTCCACGAGGAAGATCACATCATGCTCACGCGCGATTTTGCCGATCGCCGCGATGTCCTGGATTGCGCCGGTGACGTTCGAAACGTGCAGCAGCGTGATGAGACGCGTGTCAGGACGAATCGCGCGGCGGATCGCTTCGGGGTCAACGTGACCGGTCGCCGGATCGCACGGAACGCGCGTCTGCGTGACTACGCCGTCGCTGACGAGTTTGTTGAGCGGGCGGAGCACAGAGTTGTGATCCACATCGGTGGTGATGACATGGTTACGGCGGTCACCGGGACGGAGGACGCCGCGGATGCCCATGTTCAGGGCGTCGGAGCAGTTGAGTGTGAAGATGACGTGGTCGGGGTTCTGGCCATGGATCAGACGGTTGATGCGTTGGCGGGCGTTGCGGAGGAGTTGGCCGGCTTCACGTGATTCCCGGTACGCCCCGCGGCCCGGCGACCCGCCAAGTTCCGTGGCGTAATGGACCATCGCCTCCAACACCTTTGGGGGTTTGGGGGAACTGGTCGCGGCATTGTCCATATAAAATCGTCGCCCTGAGCTCATCGCGCTATTGTAGCGTCTGACGGAGCGTGCCGGAGACGGCAAATCGGTGATAGAATAGATGCGGGATGGAACGAGAGGGACAATCCGCGTCGGCGAGAGGCCTGTTGCTGGTGCCAAGGGGTTACGATGCGCCGTTGGACCTGTTGGACGGGCTGCGCCGTTGGAATGTTTCGGTCAGTGAAGTCGCCGACGAGTCGGCGGCGATGGTGGCGTTGGCGAAACAGTCAGTCAGTTCACTGATCATTGTTGAACCTGCGATGCATCAGGACGCTGCCCGACTCGCAGCGGCGGTGCAGCGTTACCACCCCGGCGTAAAACTCTGGCAATACTCTTGGACCACCGAGCCACGTCTCACGCAGTTCGGCGCACCTACAATCAAATCCAGTGAGACGAACGCGGCCGCCGCGGTGCTGCACGATCGCCACGTCGCGTTCCAGTCACCCGGATCGGCAACGGTGACAGGTGCCGATGAGACGACAGAGGCACCGGCGCAGGCCGCGGAGCATCCGCCGATGTCCGAACACGTGACGCCGCCGGTGCCGCGTGCATCGGGGCTGATCATGGAGCCGCCGCCGCCGAGTGTCGCCGAGCCAGCCGATGAGCTTGAAGTCCTGCCGCCGGACGACTCCGAACGGATCAACACCGCGGCGATGGGTCCCGTGACGCTCTCGCACGAAGAGATATCCATGCTGCTCGACGAGACACCGCGCCGCAAAGCCAGGAAGCGATGATCGATCACGCCACGCAACCCGTTCACGCCGCTAAGCACGGCACGACGCTCGTCGTCGCCGATGGCCAGCTCGCGCAGTCACTGAGCCACGCGGGCCTCGCGCCCGTGGCAATCGACAGCTACCTCGAAGCACTCGGCGAGATGTCACGCGGCCCCATTGACCTGCTCATCGGTCGCCTCGGCCCTCTCACCGGCTCCATGGAGTCAACCACCGCAGCCCTCCGCGCCCTCTCGCCCGATGCTCGCATGCTGCTCATTGTTGATGCCGCGCAGGAACCGCAGGCGATGCGTGCGGTCCGCCTGGGTTTCGACGACTACATCATCACGCCCTTCGACCATGTGCAATTGATGCAGGCCATCGAGAAGCACATGCCTCGCACCGCATCGCACACTCCGTCGCAACCCGTGACCCGTGCCGCGGCGCCCACACACTCACCAGCACCCACGCCCACCCGCGCACCATCCGCTCCCGCCAACGGCAAAGCGCACCTCGGCGATGTCGATCTCCTCGACCAACTTCTCCAGCAGCACACGAGCATCAAAGACCTCGCTCTGGAGCTCATGCGCCAGCGCCTCGGCGAGCCCGGCCTGCAATGGTCCGAGCATCCGCCGCAGGACACCGCCAATGTCGCG
>JAYVTU010000110.1:0-9239 GCA_043788485.1 Planctomycetota bacterium | reverse complement strand
GGCCCCGACCCGCAATAGAAGTCTGAACCGTCCGCTGACCCGAACCGCCACCCGCTTGACAGGCAGACCGAACTCATAGAAGTGCCCATGCCTCGCGCTCGGGGGCGGGTTGGCGCTGATCTCTGGCCTCTGACTTCTGACGTCTCGCTCCGCGTTACTTCGCTTCGAAGGAGAATTTCTGGCCACCGACGGAGGCTTCGGCCATGAGGCCTCCGACGGGGATGGTGAAGATGGCGACGCCGTTGTGGTAGTCGGCGTCGGCGGAGGCACCGGCGGAGGCGGCGATGGCGGAGGCCTGGGCGGCGAATTCGAGGCGGGAGTCCTTGAAATCCTGCAGGTTGGCGCGATCGCGGAAGAAGATGATTTCGCTGTAGGCCTGGGCTCCGATCTGGGCTCCGACGGTGGCCTGGGAGATGGTGGCGTAGCCTGTGACGATGTTGTGTTCGCGGAGCTCGCCGAGGCCGTGGGAGCCGCCGATGACGAATCCGGCTTTGCCGACGGAGGGGAAGATGGCGTAGGCGACGGCGGAGTCGAAGAATTTTTGCATGGAGGGATCGCGGGATTTGAAGCGGCTGACGGCGGCATCGGCGTCGGCGTGGAGTTGTGCGCGGGGTGCGGCGGCGTCACCGCCACTGGTTTTGTAGGGTGAGCAGGCGGAGAGCGATGCGGTGAGGAGTAGGGCGAGTGCGAGGATGAGGGAGAGGAGGCGGGGCATGGGGATTCTCCGAGGGCAGCGAGGAGTGGGGCGGGAGCGGGGGCGAGGCGGAAGCGACGCGGGTCCGGTTAGTGCACGGGTCTAGCGGTGGTCACTTTTTTAGATCGGTGGTAGAGGGCGTAACGGATGAAAAAATGGGACGGGGACGGAAGTGGAGAAATGGGCAGGGGCGGACCCGAACACCCATCGGAATGCCGGGGGAAACGGGGCAGTCTGACAAAAGCGGTGCAAAATCAGGTGCAGACGGTGCATTGCAGGACGTAATCGAGGCGTGGCCGGGGCTGTCGGAGTCAGTCCGGGCCAAGATCACCCAACTCGTCAAACAACCGCAAACCGGCGGCGGTCGCAAACGCCGGGGCAGGCCATGAAAAAAGCCGCCCCGGTGCTGTGCTTGGCGGCTGGCACCATGGGCGGCGGAAACGAGATCACGGATGAACAGTACCAGCACACGGTCGGGCGGACAAGTTTTCTTTGCCCAACCCATTTGCCCCGCACCCACCCCGGTCGCAGGATCCCGGGGTGGGGGTGGGGATGACGCAGCATGTGCGAGCGAGTTGAGCCAGTCCCGAGCGTACGCATCGGGCATGACACCGGCAGCCGGGGAAGCGTCGTGGCGCCGGGATGCGTTCGACCTGGGGAAGGCGTCGGGCGCCATGACGCGGAGCCGGTGGCGTGACCGATGCCAGCGAGGGACGCCAGCGAAACGAGCGGCGGGACACGTTGTGCGTGCTTCGATGCTCATCGAGGGCGTGGGAGGTGCCCTGTGACCCAAGCTGAGCCTGTAGACAAGCTGGCCGCGAACGGGTGCCCCGACGCCGGGCACGACGGCAGCCGCCCCGCCGGCGACGGCGTGCCCGGGGTCGGGGCTACCTCGGCCGATGACGCGGGAGCTACCCCCCCTTTGCTAACAGGGGGGGTAAGACAACACCGAACGTCATTTGGAGCGTTGGAATCGCGTTCGGTCGATTTCCTCACATCCACCCTTTCAACGGTCGAAGCGCTACGCATTGTGACCACGTTGAGCACGCTGGACGAGCCGGGATACCCCAAGCCCGGATTCGCCAAGACCGAGCGGCGGGTGGTACTCGGCGGCAAGGCATGGCGACGGTTCGAGCCTCGTCAATCATCGAACCGATGGGGCATGGATTACGAATCGTGGGAGTGGTCGGGCGGTCCCTCGAGCTTCGCCGCCATGGACCTTCGCGGCCGGGATGTGAAGCCGACGCGGATCGACTTCGCTTACGATTTCTCCGTGGCGGACACCTTCACGCCGGATGATTTCTTCGACCTGGTCAAAGCTCATGCCGAATCGCAAGGGATCGGCAACGGGATCAGCGGACAGAACGGCAAGAACACGCGCTACATTGGGTCCATCAATTCGCCCAGGCGAATCCGAATTTATCGCAAGGACTGGCAACAGCCGGGCTTTTTGGAACTCGGGTTCGGGCCGACGCTCCGTATCGAACTCGTGCTCAAAGATGAACACGCAGAATCCGTGTGGCCGGTGTGGAGCGATGACATGGAGCGGGGCTACGCGGCGGCGGCGGCGCACATCTTCGCGATGACAGGTGTGCGCGTGCAGGCGGAAGTCGGTGAGGTTCCGGAGGTCGTCATGCCCGAAGCGCTCGACGACGCAGCGGGGCTGTTCCAATTCCTCGAACAGTACGGGCCAAAGGTCGCGGCGTGGTTCGCCGCGGGCATCCCGGTGCACGAGTTGGCCGAGGAGCGGCTGAAGGTTTCAAGCCGTGACTGTAAGCACAGAATCGAAGCGATGATCGCCCATGTCAAAAACGTCGGCGTGAATGACGTTGTTGGCATCGTCCGGCAAATGATCCGACACAAGGGAAGTAAAGGCTGCGGTTAGCGATGCCACGTGCGCAATCGCGAAAATTCGCCCTTGCCTTTTGAGTCGCTAGGATCGATTATGCAACAATCACAGAAGGATCACCGGATGAAGACCCTGCCCGGCCTCAGCGGTAAATACGCAACAATTCTCGCCGATCCGCCTTGGCGTTTTCAGAATCGGACGGGAAAGGTCGCACCCGAGCATGCTCGGTTGCGCCGCTATGAAACCATGAGTATTGAGGATATTTGCGCGATGCCCGTTGCCGCGCACGCACAAAACCCGGCCCACCTTTATTTGTGGGTTCCCAATGCGTTATTGCCATTGGGGCTACAAGTCATGGAGGCGTGGGGATTCACATACAAGGCGAACGTGATTTGGTACAAGGTCCGCAAAGATGGCGGGCCAGACGGTCGCGGCGTCGGCTTTTATTTTCGCAACGTGACAGAGATACTTTTGTTTGGGATGCGCGGAAAGATGCGGACACTTCAACCGGGCCGCACTCAGGTCAACATCATCGCGACGCGCAAGCGGGAACACTCGCGCAAGCCATCGGCGGCGTATGGGCTCATTGAGCGGTGCAGCCCCGGCCCACGTCTTGAACTTTTTGCCCGCGAACGAATTGAGGGATGGAAGCAATGGGGGCTTGAAGTAGACAGCTATGCCAACGATCGAGATGTCCACCCAATGTACGACAGCGATGAGACGAGCGCTTACACGCTAGCGTCATAACATTCCTTGGTGATGCCGACAACTAAGACTGGGCAACCGGCGGCACCACCGCCATCAATCTTCGGCAACAGCTTGTTCCAATGGGTTGTTGAGTTGCCGTATTTACTGCCGATGCCCAACTCGTCGAATAGGTCTTGCAGCTCTGAGACGCGGGTGATGATTACGCCGACCGACAAAACGCGAAGTTGGTGGAGCAACCGGAAGTTATTTAAATCGCGGTCGTAGAACTCCGTCTTGTTGTTCCATTCGACCTCAACACCGATGCGGTTTCTGAAATTGTCGATCTTGTGGGTGGGTGTTTTGATTTCCTCGCCATCGATTTTGATGCCGATGTCGAATTGCTTTTCGTGCCATCCCCGCGCATTGAGGTAACTATCTAAAGCGATCGGAATCGCAGAGCGGCCGCCGCCACCGACGATAATCCAGCTTCGTCGCAAGGTAAATTCGCGAAGACAATCGACGAGATCATTCCATTCGTTTGGAAAGTCAGCCATTAAAACACCGGCGGCGTGGTTCCATTCCTTGAACCGAAACCTCGTGCGTAAATCTGTTGGAATTGCATCTATTGCCATGCCTGCCAATCAGAACAGAACGATCCATGACTGTCAAAAACGGTTCAATGCGAACATTTCAAGGAATAAAAAGATGGTGTTGACAGTGACGCTATTAGTGGTGTAATCTATGGCACCGAGTCAAAAGGAGATGCAACGCATGGCACGAACACGGGCAAAAAGTGTGAAACAGGAAGTCGGTAAAACTCGCATGCAGCTGCGATTCGATGACGACGTGTATCAGGGCGTCCAGCGGGTTGCGGACGCAGCGGGGATCAGCGTCAATCAGTTCATGCAGGGCATAGCGCGATGGGCAGTCGATCATGTCAATCAAGGCGAGCCCGTTCGCCACAAAGACATCATGGGGGGGTGCATGTTCCGTGTTGAGCCTCGGCCCGGATGCATGTGGTTCGACAAGGACGGCGGCGATTATGGCCGCGCCTACGACGACGCTGGTGAAAAAACGTTTCACTATGCACGGATGGTTTTTTGGTTGGATTTAACCGAGAGAAGCGCCGTGATGAGCAACCAACAAATGTGGGGAAGTGCGAAGGATCCACGATGAAAACACCCACGCCCAACGCGCAGCCGGTGCTTCAGGACAAAAAAACGATGGCGCAGATGCTGAACATCAGCCCGCGCCATTTGTTCAATGAGACGCGGGCGGGAAAGATTCCGGCGGTGCGAATCGGCAACCGAGTGTTGTACGATCCGCAAGACGTACTTGCGGCAGTCAAAGCGGACAAGCTTCCTCCGGAGTGAGTGCATGGCAACGCTCGCGCAGCAACCAAACGGCCGGTACGTCGTGCAGGTGGACGGCAAGGACGGCAAGCGACGCTCCGTGCGGCTTGGCGCTGTGTCCGAGCGGCAAGCGGAGTCGTTGCGGTCGAAGATCGCGGACCTGGAGCGGTCCGCACTGGTCGGCGACGCTGCCCAGGAGGACACCCGGCTTTGGGCTTCAAAGCTCGAAGGGAAGCTTCGGGATCGGGTCGCGGCGGTCGGGCTGGTGCCGCTACGCCCACGCCACAAGCTCGGGGCGTTCATCGACGCCTTCACGTGTGGCCAAGCGGTCAAGGACGCAACCCGGGCCGTCTACGGGCGTGCCCGTCGCCACCTGGTGGACTTCTTCGGAGCCGACAAGCTGATTGCGTCCATCACGGCCAGCGACGCGCAGGACTGGAAGCGACAGCTGCTCAAGGACGATTTGGCAGACGCAACCGTGCGGCGGATGTCGGGGATGGCGCGGCAGTTCTTCCATCACGCTGTCCGCAGCGGCTGGCTCGAATCGAATCCTTTCACCGGACTGCCGTGCACCGTGCGGAGCAATCGCGATCGGGTGTTCTACGTCACGGGGGAGATTGCAGTTAGGGTGCTCAAGGCGTGCCCCGATGCGGAGTGGCGGCTCATCTTCGCACTGGCGCGGTTTGCGGGCCTGCGGTGCCCGTCAGAGTTGGCGGGCCTGCGGTGGGCGGATGTCGACTGGACCAATCGCCGAATCACTGTCCGCAGTCCAAAGACGGAGCACCACGAAGGCGGCGACGGCCGCACGGTGCCGATGTTCCCGCAGCTGCTTCCGTACCTGCGCGAGTGCGTCGAGCTTGCCGACGATGGGGCGGTGCTCGTGGTGCCGCGTGCATCGAGGATCGGCGTGAACATCAACCCGCAGATGCGGCGGATCGTCGATCGCGCGAAGGTGACGCCGTGGCCGAAGATGTTTGTTAATTTGCGAAGTTCGTGCGAATCCGACCTGCTCAAGTTGCACCCGTTCCATGCGGTGTGCGCGTGGATGGGGCACGGGCCGGAAATCTCGATGCGGCACTACGCGCAAGTGACCGAAGACGACTTCAAAAAAGCGGTGCAAAATCCGGTGCAGCACATGCAGGCGGGCGATGGCACGGGCGGGCAAGGGAAAACAGCCGAATCGTCGCAAGCTGTTGAAACTACAACGGCAAGCACAAAAGTGCCTGCCGGTGCCGATGCGTGCTATTCGGCTGGAAACGAAGTAAGTGGGCAGGGGCGGACTTGAACCGCCGACACCCGCATTTTCAATGCGGTGCTCTACCAACTGAGCTACCTGCCCGGGGTTGCGGGTGCCCTTTGGGCGACGGGTTGTCGCGTCTTGGGGCGAGCCGCGCGTGGCTCGGGGAGAGTTGAATGATCGGGGTGTGGGGCGGATTTGTCAAGCGGGTGGAATGATGGATGTGGAGAGCGGGGAGAGGTGTGGCGGGGGTGAAGTTTGAGAATGGAGCGGGCGATTGTTGCGCGAAGATTGTGGAAAGCGCGGGCACAACGGTGAGGCTTTACGCGAATCCGGGAAATCGCCCGGGTTGTTCTTGACGCTTGTCACACATAGGGCTAAGTTAGTCCCCGCACTGCAAACGGAACACGTTGGGGCAGAGCGCGCGGTGGTTACATCAGGGGCGACGAGCGGAAAAAAAGTCCGCGGCCACCGCACATTCACGCTGCTGGGCACATTGATCGGGGTCAGGGTCCAACCACACGAATCCTGCTGAATCTATCGGTTCGGCGGGGTCCACATGTTTAGCGAAATTGGGAGGCTGCGCATGCGTAGTCGCCGGAAGCGTCGCGATCGAAATCGTCGCCGGAACCAGTTGCTTAGGCGACTCCGATCGAACACTCGACGCAGGCTCGAACTCGAGTCGCTAGAGCCCCGGATCCTCCTGACGACTTTAGTCGGTGGTGATTCATTCGAATATATCGCGGCCGACGGTTCGACCGTCCGCATCGCCACGACCGGCGCCGACACCGTCGCCGAGGTGGTAGCCGCGGAAATCGATGATCAGAACAACGTCATCCTCGGTGACATGCCCGGCATTTACATGGGCAGCGACATCGGGCGAGCCGGCAGCGAAGTGCTCGGCGGCCGCGGCGGCAAGGATGCGCTGAGCCTGATCGGCACGACGTCGATCAACGACCCCAACGGCCTGAGCATCGGCCTCAACAACGGCGGGGCGATCAATCTCAACGCCCTCGCTGCGCAGACCGCTGCCCACGGCGGCGGCACGTTCGCGTTCAACGTCGGCACCGTGGCACTGGGCGGCAATCAGAACCGCGCCGTCGTCCAGCTCGTCCAGCTCAACACCGACACCACCGACTTCGCTGCGGGCACCGGAACGGTGACCGCCCTGCTCCACCAGGCGACCCTCAACGAGGACCGCCCGGCCCAATTGACCAATTTTCTCAACAACGTCAGCGCCTTCGCGGTCGATCCAACGACCGGCCTGGGCTACGCAATCGAAAACCTGGGCAACACCAGCGACCTGTGGCAGGTCAACCTGAACGACGGCACGACGACTCTCGTCGGCCCGATCCAGAATGTCACGACCGGCAACGACGTCGCCAACCTCAGCGCGATGTCGATCGACAGCACGGGACAGATGTACATCCTCGGTCGCGATGGCGGCGCCACGGCGGTCATCGCCGCGGTCAACAAGCTCACCGGCACCTTCACGGCCGCCGACAAGCAGACGGTGACCATCAACGGCGTTGCGGTCAACGCGACGTACACGGACATGGCGTTTTTGGACGACGGCCGTGTCTACGCGACGGCCCGGTCCACCGACAGCGCCGGCAAGAATTTTGATCAGCTCCACGAGATCTTTGTTGGCGGCGGCGGCCCCGTTGCCACAGCGGTGAACATCGGCACCGTCACGCTCGGCCAATCGGTCGGCGGGACCGTCGGAGCCAACGGCGCGGTCACCGCGCCGACCAATGCACTGCTGATTAACGCGCTGGCCTTCACCGAAGACGTGGACGGCAACGTCATCCTCGTCGGTCTCGACGCGTCGCAGAACGGCGTGCAGAACGGCGGGCCCCGGCTTGTCCAGATCAACATCGACAGCTCCGTCGCCTCGCTGCTGTCGCGGCCCGGCACGGTCGCGAACGTCGCCAACCTCGCAAGCTTCGCGCAGATCCCCGGCGGTCACCGTGAATTGTTCGCCACCGACGGCTTGGACGTCATCCGCGGGTCGGCCTCCGTGCTGCCCATCGAGGCGCTGACCGGCGTCACCGCCGTCGATGCCATCGAGGGTGCGGACTTCCGTCCCGACACCGGATCGGTCAACGACGGCCGGCTCTATTTCGTCGTCCGCGGGACCACCGGCGCCAACGGCAACTTGATCGATGATCTCTACTCCATCGACGCCTCGCTGCCCAACCGCTCGGCGGTTCAGTCGAGCCTGCAGCACATCGGCCAGATCGACGGCACCGCCAACGCAGTCACTTCCATCGTCTTCGATCAGACCTCGGCGACCACCGTCGAGCTCTGGGGCTTCCTCAACGGCGGCGGCAACGTCAACGGCCAGAACACCGGCCAGCTCATCCAGATCGACGAAAACTCCGGCGGCACGAATCAGAGCATCTCGCTGTCGGACCGCGGCGCCGCCGTGAGGACTGTCAGCGGGCTTGTGATCCCGCACGACGACATCACCACCGAGGAGCAGTTCATCCTCGCCACGCGCGTCAACGGAGCCAACAGCGATGTCATCCGCATCCGCGTCGCCACCGGCACGGTCTTCACGTTCGGCACGACGCCCGACCCCAACGACCTGACCAACCCGGTCCGCGGCTCGAACCTGCAGGGCATCACCTTCAATCCAACGCTCATCGATCCGTTCACCGGCGAGCTGGGCGCGACGCTCGTCACCGACGCGACAACCGACGAACTGCTGTTCCTGGACACGCGCGACCGTTTCCCGACCGCCGACGCTTTTGCGATCTACATCTCGCAGGCCAGCGCGGATTCTTCGGTCGTGATCGCGACCGTCCCGGCTTTCAACCCTAACAACCCCGGCGTCGATCGCCCGATGCAGCCCTTTGTCGGCAGCATCGGCTCGATGCGCGTTGTCAACGCGCAGACCGGACAGCTGATCGTCGTCGCGGCGCCCGCGGGCACTGGCGGCGTCCTGCTGGGCACGCGCACCGAAAACGTTGATCTCAACAACCCCGCGGATGACCTGATCCCCGTCATCTCCGGCGATGTCACGAACTTCATCAATGCCACGGCGATCGGCACACGCCCCGCGGGCTTCGACGACACGCCCGAGGACAACGGCAGCACCATTACCGCCGGCGCGACCGTCACGCAGAGCCTGCTCAAGTTCTTCTCGCAGGAGCCCGCGCTGGCCGACCGCCTGCTGGGCCACAACCTCGACAACGTCAAGGGCATGGCGATCGGTCTCAACGGCCAGATCGTCGTCGTGGACACCGATGGCGTCGATGCCAACGGCAACCCCATCGCCAACAACGGCAACGAGATCGGCATCATCGATCCGATCACCGGCCACGCCATCTCCTCGACGCCGATTGTCGATCCGCTGACCGGCCTGCCGATCGGAGGCGTGCAGGGACTGGCGTTCGGCGATCCGGGCTTCACCGG
>JAYVTU010000109.1:0-32248 GCA_043788485.1 Planctomycetota bacterium | reverse complement strand
GCAGTGCATGGACATGGGCGAGTGGTATCGCAAGCTCGCCGACACGGAGTACGTCGCGAAGCTCCCGCTGCTCGCCCGCGCCGGCGGGTATTACCAGCGTTACCTCGAACTGCACTCCGCCGCGGACCTGGAACGCACGAAAGCGACGCTCGCGCTCAAGAGTATCAGGCAGACGCTCGACGCCGCGAAGGTGGAGATCCGCCCGCTCGGCCTCGCCGCCGCTTCGCCCGCTACGCCGTCGGTCACCCCCGCGGCCGCCGAGCCGCGCATCGGCGAATGGTTTGACCTCCTCAAGCTCGTCGATCCGGCTCGCGATGCGTTCACCGGCACGTGGAAGCGCGAGGACGCCGGCCTGACCAAAACCGGTCAAGATCGCGACACCTACCCGCGCCTCACACTGCCCGTCCTGCCCGCCGGTGATTACGACATGCAGGTCACGTTCGTCCGCCAATCCGGCGGCAACAACGTGGGCGTCATTTTCCCCGTCGGCGCCGGCGTGGCACAACTCGTCCTCGGTGGGTGGAACGGCAATGACACGTCCGGCCTGCAGGACATCGACGGCGTCAACGTCGTCGCCAACGCCACCACCTCTCACCTCCGCCTCGAAAACGGCATGCCCTACACCGCCGACATTCACGTCCGCCTCCGCCAGCTCGACGCCGACATTCTGATCGAGGTGAATCAGAAGCCGTTCGTCCGCTGGACTGGCAGACAGTCATCGCTCGGCCCGAACGTCAATTGGAAGCTTCCCAGCGCCAAGACGCCCGGCCTCGCCGTTGACTGCGACCCGACCACCTTCTCCGCCGCCAAGCTCCGCATGCTCAGCGGCAAAGCGACGCTGTTGCGCGACCCCGCCGCGGCGACTGCTCTGTCTTCCGGTGCGTGGACCGATCTGCTCGCCGCCGCGGACCCGAACCGCGACGCGATCAAGGGATCGTGGGCCTGGGTTCCCGGCGGCGTGACGAACAAGGGCGCGGCGGAATGGGAGATCCTGGGCTTCCCCGGCGCGGCGCCCGCCGGCGCGTATGAATTCGAAGTCAACTTCAAACGCACGGCCGGCGACGACACGCTGATGTTCGCCTTCCCCGCCGGAACCGGCAAAGGGCAGCTCGTTCTCAGCGCCTGGCACGGCGTGGCCAGCACATTGGCCATCCGCGACGCCGATATCCGGTCCAATTCCGCCAGCGTCCGGCCGGGCACACTCGAGAACAACCACGCCTACAACCTCCGTATCCGCGTCGTGCCCGAAGGCGACGACGTCGCCGTCAACATCGAACTCGACGGAAAGCCCTATTCCCAATTCCGTGGTCCGCAGACGAAATTGCAGCAGCTCGGTCCCGCGTGGATCGTGGGCAGCGCGTTCCAATTCGCTGTCGGCGCGCAAGGCAGCAGCCATGTGCTCATCGCCTCGGCGCGCGTGCGCCCGCTCAACGCCGACGGCAGCGCGACCGCCGCCGCCACCGGCGAGTGGACCGACCTGCTCAAGACCGCCGACACCGCGCGCAACGCCATCAAAGGCGACTGGAAACTCGACGGCGGCAAGCTGATGTCCAACGAAGCGTCGCAGCACGACCGCTTCACCTTCGACGGCGATATCCGCGGCCCCTACGACCTCCAGGCACGCTTCACCCGCAACTCCGGCGACGGCGACATCGCCTTCTTCTTTCCCGTTGGCGCCGCCCGCGCCCACATCGCACTCAGTGCCTATAGCGGCGAGCTCAGCGCCTTCTTCATTCGTGGAACCGAATTCCGGACCTCCCCCGCTGTCGTCCGACCCGGCAGGCTCGAAAACGGCCACGAATACACCCTCGACCTCCACATCGTCCCCGACGGCACCAACGCGGCAATCACAGTGATGCTCGACGGCAAGCCTTACCTCGCATGGAACGGAGCCCAGGCCGACCTCGCAACTCATTACAACTGGCCCATGCCGCCCGAGAGGCGATTCGCTCTGGGCACCTACAGCAGCACCGCGACGTTCACCGCCCTCCGCTACCGCGGCGCCGGTTCCGCCGCGCCGACCGCCGCAGGCCAGTGGACCGACCTGCTCAAGACCGCAGACATCGCGCGCAACGTGGTCGCGGGCAACTGGAAAATGGACGGTGGGCAGCTTCGCGTGGCCGCAGGAGACTCGGCGCGCCTGACCTTCGACGGCGATGTGCGCGGCGCGTATGACATGGAGATGCGTTTTACCCGGCACACCGGCCGCGGCGATGTCACGGTCATTTTCCCCGCCGGAAACAAGATGGGCCAGTTCATCCTCAGCGGCGCCAAGGGGGCGGTGAGCGGCCTGTGCATGCAGGGGTTCACCTTCACCGACACGCCGGTCGGCGTCCGGCCCGGTACGCTCGACAACGAGCACGACTACACGCTCGGCCTCCACGTCGTTCCCGATGGCGCCAATGTGGCAATCACCGCAACCCTCGACGGCAAACCGTACCTCGCATGGGCAGGTCCGCAGTCCAAGCTCCGCGTCCACGAGTTTTACGCCATACCCGCCGACAAACAATTCGCGCTGGGCGCCGGGAGCAGCGATGTCACGTTCGCCGGCTTCCGCTACCGCGCCGCCGAGGCCTCACCGCGCAGCGACGCGGGTGGCCCGTGGACCGATCTGCTTAAACTCGTCGATCTCGACAAGCACGCCTTTAAGAGCCGTGAGAACTGGACGCGCGACGCCAGCGGAGCCCTAACCACCGCCTACGGCGACCAGCAGGCGCCCAGCCGCGATGTCATGCTCCCGCTCGCCCCCGACGGCAGCTACGAGCTACAGGTGAAATTCACGCGCAACCAGGGCATCGACACCCCTTACATCTATCTTCCCGTCGGCTCCGGCCACACTCAGTTCATCTTCAGCAGTTTCGGCGGCCAGTGCGCCGGACTGGCCACCATCAACGGCGTCCACGTCACCCAGCAGGACGATGCCCTGAAGGTCCACCCCGCCAAGCTGACCAACGGCCAGGAATACACCGCCGACTTCCGTGTCATCGTCAAAGATCAGGACGCCGACATCACAGTCCGTCTCGACGGCAAAGACTATTTTCACTGGCAGGGCCCCCAATCCGCACTCGGCGGCCGTGTCCCGCCCGACATCAAGGCCATCGGCCTGGCGACGTGGAAATCCTCGGCCACGTTCAGCGTCGTCAAAGTCCGTCCGCTCGGCGGAGTGCTGCGGCCGGTGGCCGAGAAGCCGCGGTAACAAACCGGCGGGAATTTTGTGGTCACGCGGCGATTCGTTCACTGCAGATCGTCAGGCGACAGGGGACGGGTGATGGGTGTAGACGTGGAAGATGAAGATGCTCTCGGGGTAGTGAAGCACGACGGGTGTTTCGAGCCAGGCGCAGGCGGCGGCGACGGGGGCGAAATTCTCGGGGTGCCTGCAGAGGATCCGCAGTGTGCGCGGCCGGCGGAGCAGCGACCGATGGACGTTCTCCAATGTTTGTTCCAGAGCGGTTCCCCAGAATGGATTGAAGAAGTAGAGGACGGTCACGTCATCGGGCAGTTCGTACTGTGTGGCGTCGGCGTTGACGACCTGGATGTCCTGACACCGTAGCCGGGGGCGGGCGGCATCGATGACGCCGGTCGCGGTGGCGGCAAGATTGCCGGAGAATTCGACGCCGATGATTCTTTGGAACGGGAATGTCGCGGCCATGAGGAGCGCTTTGCCGGCGCCCGAGCCGTAGTCCAGGAAGACGTCGCCGGGGGCGGGGCCGATGTGTTTTTTGACGATGTCGCGGAACGCGCCGAATTCATGGGTGTTGGTGGCGATGTGGAATCCATAGGGGCGGTCGGCGATGGGCAGTTCATGCGGCTCGATGCGGAAGTCCGTCGCATCGAGCGCGGGTTTCAGGCGGTGGCGGCGGAGGCAGATCGCGGCGTCGATGCGGCGCATGGCGTAGCGCGCAGCGCCCACGAGGCCCAGCGAACGGATCCGTTTCATGGCGTTGCGCATTTTGGAAGGCATGCGGAGGCGATCCGTGGACCATCGCGGGAATTTGCAGAGGGTGTTCGGATCAAACGGCCTGCGGGACATCCTGGCGGTCGGCGCGTTTTTCGGCGGCGGAGATCATGTCGATCAGGGCATCGGCAAGAACGCGGACATGCGGCTGACGGATGATCTCGATGTGGTTGCCGGGGATGATGCGGGAATCGACTCCGCCGAGCGCCAATTTGCCCCATCCCATCGACGGGTCGCTGTAGTCGCTGCCGAGGTAGTCGGGCTGGCCCTGGGCGCGGAGAACGGCGACACGGCCGGCGTAGGGCAGGATGCGGTGATCGGCGATCGCTTTGACCCACGCTTTGGCGACGCCCTGGATCGCGATCGAGAGGGCGTTGTCGGCTTCGGGCAGCTTGATGGGCAGTTCCTTTTTGCGGAACCGCCGGAGGATGTTCACGAATCGTTGACGCAGATACTGCAGCGCGGACTCGGGGCTCTGGGCGGCGATATGCCTGATGTGCATGACGAGCCGGACGGGCAGCGGCGCGATCCGCGGATAGCCCGGGCCGGGGGTGTCGATCATGGCGACCAGGCCAACCTCATGCCCGGCTCTTTGCAGCTGCTGCGCCATCTCATAGGCGGCATAGCCGCCGGCGGAGAAGCCGATGAGATGATAGGGGCCGGTCGGCGCGACGCGCCTCATCGCCTCGATGAAGTACGCGGCCATCTCGGGAAGGCTGTTGTGGGGTGTGGCGCGACCATCGAGACCGCGCGGCTGGAGCCCGTAGATGGGGTGATTGCCACCGAGCAGTCTCGCCACTTCCCGGAAGCCCAGGACGTGACCGCCGAGCCCCGGTAAAAAGAAGATCGGCGGCCTGTCGCCTTTTTCCTGGAGCTTGACCAGCGCATCGGTGACGACCTGATATTCGCGCTTGTCGAGCGCCTCGGCGAGCCTGGCGATCGTGGGTTTCTCAAAGATGGTGGCCAGGGGCACCAGCACGCCAAGGTCCATCTCGATCAGGATGCTCAGGTCCACGGCTCGCAGCGAGTCGCCGCCGAGGTCGAAGAAGTCGTCGTTGATGCCGATTTGTTCGAGCTTGAGCACCGATCGCCAGTGGCCGGCGAGCTTCAATTCGATGGGCGTTGTGGGCTCGACGTACGCCTGCTTGAGGTGGGGGCGGAGCGTGTCGGGCGCCGGCAGCTTGTTGCGGTCGAGCTTGCCGCTGGAGGTCAGCGGCAGGATGTCGAGGAACACGAAACTGCTGGGCGCCATGTACTCCGGCAGCGACTGCTTCACAAAGGCGCGCAACTCTTCGAGCGCGGGGATCGCCGCCGGATCGGCGGTGACGATGTACGCCACGAGCCGCTTGACGCCCGGCGCGTCCTCGCGGAGCAGCACGGCGGCCTGGCGCACGGCCGGATGCTTGAGCAGCAGGTTCTCGATCTCGCCGAGCTCGACCCGGAAGCCGCGGATCTTGACCTGATGATCGACGCGGCCGAGGTATTCGATGTTGCCGTCGGCTCTCCAGCGGGCCAGGTCGCCGGTGCGGTACATTTTCCGGTTCGGTTCGCGTGAGAAAGGATCGGGGACGAATTTCGCGTCCGTCAGTTCCTTGCGGTTGAGGTAGCCGCGCGCCACGCCGACGCCGCCGATGTAGAGCTCGCCGAGCTCGCCGACGCAGACGGGCTCGCCCGATTCATTGAGGATGTAGATCTGCGTGTTGGCGATGGGGCGGCCGATCGGGACGGTGGAGCCGGTGCCTGCGCGCGGGCATGCCCAGTAGGTCACGTCGACTGCGGCTTCGGTCGGTCCGTAGAGGTTGTGCAACTCGCTGTCGAGCCGGTTGAAGAACCGCTGCACGACGGTGACGGGCAGCGCTTCACCACTGCAGATCACGCGTTTGAGGCTTGTGCACGCCGAAACCTCCCGGGCTTCGAGGAAGCCGTCGAGCATCGAGGGCACGAAGTGGATCGTGGTGACACGGTGTTTGCGGATCGTCTCGACAAGGTAGGTGCCGTCCTTGTGGCCCCCGGGTTCCGCCACGACCAGTCCCGCGCCGAACATCAGGGGCCAGAAGAATTCCCACACCGACACATCGAAGCTGAACGGCGTCTTCTGCAGCACGCGGTCGTCGGCGGTGAGCCGGTATTCGTCCTGCATCCACATGAGGCGGTTGTAGATGCCGAAGTGCGTGTTCATCGCCCCCTTGGGCACACCGGTCGAACCCGAGGTGTAGATGACGTACGCCAGATTGTCCCCGGTCAGCGCGACGAGGGGATTCTCGATGCTGCGATCGGCCAGCGTGGCACAACCGTCGATCCGCAGCACCGGCGACCCGTGCGGCGGGAGCCGATCGGCCAGTTCGGTGGACGCGATCACGACGTGCGGCTTGGCGTCGCCGAGCATGAGCACGAGCCGGTCGGTCGGATAGTCGGGGTCGAGCGGCACGTAAGCGCCGCCGGCCTTGAGCGTGGCGTGGAGCGCGACAACCATATCGATCGACCGCTCAAGGCAGACGCCGACCAACGACTCCCGTCCGACGCCGCGCGCGATCAATTCGTGCGCCAGCCGATTGACCCGCTCGTTGAATTGCCGGTAACTCAGCGACTCGTCGCCGTACACCAGCGCGACGGCGTCGGGGGTCTTGCGCGCCTGCTCTTCGACCATCTGGTGGATGCACTGATCGCGGCGGTATGCCCGGGCAGTCGCGTTCCACGTCTCCATGAGCTTGCGATTTTCGGCGTTGATCAACGCCTGCGAGGCGCTGGGCGGGGTCGCTGCCGGGGCGGGAGCGCCGGCGGGCGTCGGCGCGGGCGAAGCCTGACCCAGCCGTTCCGACCACGGTGAGTGCGGCATCCCGTTTTCTTGTTCACCGATCGGCAAAGCCATTCCGCCTCCGTAATCCCAACTTAATATCGTCTGTTCAACTAACGGAAGTGAACCCTCATAAAGCCTGCAATCTTACGCACGGTTCCATGCATCACTCGATCAACGCTTGACGAAGATAACCCCAATCTGATCCGCCGTAAACTCCCGCAAGTCGCAGTCAAATCATCGGATATCACGCGGGTTTCCGGTTCAATTGCGCCTTATTCGCTTCGGGCAAGGCTTTTAAAATCAATTGACCGCCTTGTCGGCTTTTCGGGGTTCGGAAATACCCGAAACGCGGCGGAACAAAATCGCGTTGGCGGTCTTCAACTCGGCCTCGGCTCGCTTTCGTTCAGTGATATCCTCCGAAACGATATTAACGCCGATGACCATCCCCTGCTCGTCCTTGAGCGGAAGCCAGTGGTTGATCCAAGTCCGCTTGGATTCCGGATCCCCCGGAAGGCTGCCGGTGATCTCCAGGCCCAGCACCGGCTCGCCCGACTGGATCACGTGCCGGAGCACCGATTCGGCCTTGTCGGCGATGCCCGGGAAGAGCTGGCTCGGCGTCCGGCCGATGTGCTGCTCGGCCGTCAGGCCGTTGATCTTCGCCTGGTACGCGTTGATCCGCACGTAGCGCAGGTTCGTATCGACGAAACAAAGCCCGATCGGCGCGAAATTGTAGATCGTCTCGATCTCCGCCAATTGCGTGCGCACACTCTGCTCGCTGATCTGCAGGTCGGCCTCAGCCTGAGTGCGGCGGCTGTTCTCGCTGGCAAGCCGCCGATACGCCCAGGCCATGAACGCGAGCACCGAAGTGATCATCGTGCAATAGATGACGGTGCGAAGCAGCATCGCGTTTTCCGCCGCGGAGCGTTCGGCGGCCAGTTGCGTCTTGAGGCCGCCGCCGACCTTTCCGACCCGCTCACGCAGCGCATCCATGATGCGCTTGCCGACGCCCGTGGCTGGCAAGGGGTCGCCGGGCTTCATTTCACGACGCTGGGCGATCGAGATCTCGAAACGCTCGAGCCTGGCATCGGCCAGGTCATGGATCACCGCATAGTCCGCCTGCGAAATGTCGCCGGCGTCGGCGCGGCTCTTCAGCGCGGTCATCGAGGCGCCGATCCGCTTGGTCGCATCGTTGTAGGGTGAAAGATACTGCGGGTCCGCCGTGAGCATGAACCCGCGCACGCCCGTCTCCGCGTCGACGAGCGTGGCCAGCGCCGTCTCAAGATCGTCGATGACGCCTTGGGTGTGGATCACCGCCTGATTGGCGCGGATCGTCATCAGTCCCGTCGCGTATAGCCCCAACGCCGCAAGCACGACCACCGCGGACATCGCGCAGAATACCAGTCCGAGGCTCGTCTCACGCCTTTGTTTTGCAATCGCATGATCGATCATGGATCATCCCGGTCATCGCGTTTCAAGATCCGCTGACATGAACATCGGTCCCGAAGAACCCACGCCTGCAGTTTGTTAAACATAGCTGCGCGGCGGCCGTTTGGCCATTGAAATCCTGTCAAGGCGGTGGAATTCTGTTGACACAAATGCGACACGATCGGGCGCTGCGATGTCAGGAAATTGTCCCGGGTAGACAACAACCGCAATGCACGGCGGTCTCGGCGTTCGGATTTTCATTGATTCGCCTCGCGATTGTGATACAAGCGAATGGTCGTGATTCTTGGGCGCGATGCTCGACCGGGGCATCGCGAGGCGGTCTTTTTCATACGGAGGCGTAACAATGAGCCGCTCAACACGTCGGCAATTCCTTGCGAATGTCGGTGAGGGCATGCTGCTGGCCAGCGTCGGGTCGGCGCTGGCCGCTGAACTCGGGCTCGCAACGGTGCACGGGGCGGACGCGGGGGCGGCGCTGAATTTTGGGGCGCTCGAGCCGCTCGTCGCGCTGATGCAGGAGACGCCGGCCGAGAAGCTGCTGCCGATCCTGGTTGAAAAGCTGAAAGCGGGGACGGAACTGCGCACGCTCGTCGCCGCGGCGGCGCTGGCCAATGCTCGAACATTCGGCGGGCAGGATTACATCGGGTTCCATACCTTCATGGCCCTCGCGCCGGCGTTTGCGATGAGCCAGGAACTCCCCACCGAGCGCCGGCCTCTGCCCGTGCTCAAGGTGCTCTACCGCAACACGAGCCGGATGCAGTCGGTCGGCGGAAGGGCGCACGAAGTGCTGCACCCCGTCGAGCCGATCGCGCTGCCCGGCGGTGTGAGCGGCAGCGAACTCCTGCGGCAGGCGACGCGCAGCGCCGATTTCGACAACGCCGAGCGCACCTTTGCCGCCCTGTCGCGCGGCCCGGTCGGCGAGGCTTTCAATCACCTGCAGTTCGCCGTCGAAGATGAGGTCGATGTGCACCGCGTCGTGCTGGCCTGGCGGGCGTGGATGACGCTCGACATCACCGGCCAGGAGCACGCGCACGCGCTGCTGCGGCAATCGGTGCGGTACTGCGTCAGTGCCGAGCAAGGCTACAAGAGGCAGGGGACGGCTTTCTCGCCGATTCGCGAATTGCTGCCGAAGCTGCTGGACCAGTACAAGCTGCCGGGCACCGCAAAGGGCGAGCGCCGGGCGGAGGATGCGTGGATCGATCGGACGGCCAGGTTCATCGCCAACTCATCGCGCGAGAAGGCGGCCGACGCGGTGGCCGGGGCGCTGGCCGAGGGGATCTCGCCGGAGGACATCGGCGAAGCGCTCTCGCTGGCGGCCAACGAATTAATTCTCCGCGATCCGGGCCGGCCCAAGGAGTGGGCTTCGGAACCCAAGCCTGTCGGCAGCGTGCACGGCGATTCGGTAGGTGTCCACGCCTCGGACGCCGCCAACGCCTGGCGGAACATCGCGCGGGTCAGCAATTCACGCAACACCGCTGCGAGCCTGATCGTCGGGGCATTCCACACGGCGGGGCAATTTAATCGCCTGAACGCCGAGCCTTATCCGCACGCCGAACAGCTCACGAAGGTCACCGCGACCGATCCGCAGGCGATGCTGCGCGAGCTCGACACTGCCATTCAGTCAAAGGATCAGTTCCGCGCGTGCGCGGTGGTGCAGCGTTACGGCCAGCTCGGTCACGCCGCCCGGCCGATGTTCGATCTGCTGCTGGGCTACGGCGTCAGCGAGGACGGTGCGCTGCACGCCGAGAAGTATTACCGCACGGTCAGCGAGGAATTCGCCGCCGCCCGCCCGGCTTTCCGCTGGCACCATGTCATCGGCCTGGCACGCGTGACGGTCAGCGAAGCGGGGCGGCCCGCCCCGGGGTATGTACAGGCCCGCGAGTTGCTGAAGGTGTGAATCACTGATGGCGGGAAGTGGGGGCTGGGCTGGCCAAGGGTGAAAATTCGATTTCGAAAGACAGGCATGCCGATAAACTTTGGAGCCACGGGACCGGCGGAACGCCGGTTGAATTCGACCGGGATTCGCGAGGAAAGGGTCACGGTATGAAACGCGTCGTATTGAGTCTGATCGCATGCACGCTGGCGGTCTGTTCCACAGCAGGGGCGGTGCCGCTCGATTACTCCAGCCAGAATCGGTTTGTGAAGGTCACGGGCAGCTTCATCGTGGGCTCGCCGGTGTCGCAGCAGACCGATGCATCGGGGTTCGCGGATTTCAACGAGACGCTCGACAAGACCTTCAACACCGACCTCGGCGACCCTTTCGGTCTGGCATCGGCGCACGGGACGGCATCACAGCTCTCAAGTCTGCTCGGCAGCGCGATCACCGCTGACGGCAGCGCGACGGGCTTCACCGGTGAGCCGTTCGGCAGCAGCGCCGGCGGGGGTGAATCGCAGTTCACGGTGAGTTTCCACACCAGCCAGCCGCTGAACTACGCGCTCGATTTCGACCTGACCGCCGACTTCGGCAGCTACAGCTTCACCGGGCCGAGCCTGAGCTTCGCCGAGCCGAATGCCGGGTCGTTCGTCCCCGCGTCGGTCCACGATTCGGGCCTGTTGGCTCCGGGGGACTACACGTTTGACATCCACATCCTGGGCAGTGCTCCGAGCGAGGGGTCGCTCAGCACCTTCGGGCTGGACTTCGCGGTTGCCCCCACGCCCGAGCCATCGAGCGTTGCCCCGCTGCTGATCGGCTGCGGCGGCCTGCTGCGGTGCCGCAAACGCGGGTAAGCTAGGCGTTTCAACCCACACCTCTGATGATATCGAAACAAGCCCCGGTTTAGCCGGGGTTTTTTGCTTTCAGCGGTACACGCCGTCGGTTAATATCGCGGAAATCACGTACTCCGCCGATTCGCGGGGCGGTGAACATTCGTTCAAATGGATGTGCGAGGGGAGCAACCATGCTGCGTGAAATACTGCGTCGATCGGCAATGAAGAAGCGGTCCCGGCGAACTGCCGGCAGACACCGTGCGTCATCGCAGAACCTTGAACGGCTCGAGCCCCGTCTCCTGCTCACCGCCACCGTGCCGTTCGGCTTCGCCGCGTTCACACCACTTGGCGGCACGCAACTCGGCGGCGCGCCGATCCTCATCGCCGGCCCCGGCGGGCTTGGTGCCCAGCCCATCATGGACCTCGACCACAACGGCATCGGCGACATGATCGTGCAGTTCAACAACACGACGCCCCAGAGCGCCGCGACGAAATCGACCGTCGCCGCCGTGCTCGTGAATCCCGACGGCACGAGCCGCACCTACACCATCGCCGAGTTCAACTTCCCCATTCTCTCTCCGGTGATCCTGGACCAAACGCTCGTCGCCGACCTGAATCACGATGGCCAGCCCGATGTCGTGATCCTCAGCAACGACGGCGCCGCCGCCAACCCCGATCGCCATATCGACGTCTACCTCGGCGAGCCCGACGGCACGTTCACGCACCCCAGCGATCCCGCGGTGACGATCGACCTCGGCGCTAGCGCCACGGCACCGGCGATGACCCTCTTCGACATGAACGGCGACGGCAACACCGACATCTTCCTGCACACCAACCGCATCATGACCGTCATCCGCGGCAACGGTGACGGCACGTTCGTCGCCCCCGTCGTCACCACGATCCCCGGCGTCGTCCAGGTCTCCAACCTCGCATTCCAGGACGACCTCACCGGCGACGGCATCCCCGACCTCGTCATTAGCGGCACAATCAACGCCATCAACCACGACGGCACGCTCGCGCACTCCCTGCAGGTTTTCAAAGGCCAGGCGACCGGCGATTACAACCTGGTGCCCACCTTCAGCGACACCACCGACAGCCTCACCCTCCTCTCGCTCGATCAGCTCACGACCGACAACATGCTCGACATTGTCGCCTACGCCGTCCATTCCTTCGGCACCGATGGCCCCGCGAATGTCTTCGTTCTCCGCGGCAACGGCTCCGGCGGTTTCACCAAAACCTTCACCAGCGCCACCCTCACCAACGGCTTCCTCAGCCGCATCGACAGCCCCGACACATTCCTGACCCTCGCGACACCCGACATCAACAACGACGGCCTGCCCGACCTGCTCCTCTACGAAGGCACCGGCGATCCTGTTCCCTACACGATGACCATCCACGTCGAGAAGAACAACGGCAACGGCGCCTTCACCGAAGTCCAGACGCTCGATGTCGCCAAATTCGACGACACCTCGACGGTGACCGTCGCCGACATCGACAACGACACGTTCTCCGATCTCTTCGTCACCTCGGTCAGCGGCTTCAATGGTGCCACGAATGGCGAGATCTTCTTCAACAACGCCACCGCCTCCGCGACCTTCGTGGCGGCGCCGGTCGTGCTGACGCACGGCGTCGTCGGCTCCGATTACCCGCGCGTCGCCGATTTCACCGGCGACGGCAAGATGGATGTCGTCTTCTCCGGCGCCGCCCCGGGCGTCCCGGGCGGAGGGAGCATCGAGATCCTCGTGAACACGACCGGCCGCGCGTTCAACGAGGTCGTCCACAGCGCAGTCACCAGCGTCAATCTCAGCTTCCACACCGCCACCGGCCTACCCGCAGACCCGCTGCTGGACTACACCGGGGACGGCATCCCCGACATGATTAGCTACGGTGTCTCCGGCGCCGGCGGCCTTGCCATCCTCACCAGCGACGCCAGCGGCAACCTCACTCTCCCGCTCCCCGTGACCTTCGGCGACGGTTTTGATTTCGGCCCCATCACCGGTGATTTGAACCACGACGGCAAGCCCGACCTCGTCTTCCTCAACGACGTCTCGGCGACCAGGGGCCTCTACATCCTCATCAACGGACAGGCCTCGCCCACCGACACTGCGGGGGGCGATCAGAACCATGCGCGCGACCTGGGCACGCTGACCGGACCGCTCGCGCTGACCGAATACGTCGATGTGACCACCAACAACGACGATCGAGACGTCCACGACTTCTACAAGTTCACACTCACCGACGCCGCGACCGTGCGATTCACCGCCGCCGCCGCATTCGGGAAGGTGGACCTCATCATCAACGATGATCAGGGCTTCCCCATTGTCCAGGTCGACTTCACCCCGACGGCGGTCGCCACCGAGACGCTTGACCCCGGAACCTACTTCATCAACGTCGAGCACAACTCCGGCCCCAATCTGCCGTACCGCCTCGACATCGCCTTCCCCAGCGCTGGTCCCGCGGTCGGCGTGCTCGACGGCTTCACGCAGCTCACCAGCGCCCAGGCGGCCGCTCTCGACTTCGGCGACGTGTTCCGCACCACGACCGACACGGCGAAAACCTTCACCGTCCGCAACGATGGCCGCGCCACGCTCAATCTCGGCACAATGACCTTGCCCGCGGGTTTCGCGCTCGTCGGCAATGCCCTGCCCGGGTCCATCAACGCCGGACAATTCGCGACCATCACCGTCAAAATGCTCGTCAACGCCGTCGGCTCCTTCTCCGGCAACATCGCGATTCCCAGCGATGATCCCGCCGGACCTTTCCTCATTCCCGTCGCCGGCAAGATCGAAGAGATTCCCACGCCGCCCGTGCTCAATCCGCTGATGGTCGTCTCGCAGGATGGTGGAATAATCTCCTCCGGCCAGACCTTCCCCGTCAGCATCGGCTTCGTCCAGCAGCACGGCACGCCCCTCCAACTCACCTTCAACGTCGCCAACACCGGCACTGCGCCGCTTTCGATCAGCAACTTCGCGCTCCCCGCGAACCTCTCGCTCGTCGAGGGTCTCTCCACCAGCATCCCCGTCGGCGGCAGCGACGATTTCACAGTGAAGATGGCCTCCACCGCCGTCGTCGGCGACGTCACCGGCAACATCACCTTCACCAACAACTCCGGCGGCGTCAGCAATACTTTCGCGCTGCCCATCATCACGCACGTCACCGGAGTCGTCGTCGTCCCGCCCGATCTCAGCGGCGCGATCACCGACATCCAGATCCTCGGCAAGTCCGTCAATGACGGAGCCCAGGCCGTGCCCGGCGACACCGTCGCCGTCAATCTCCACGTTGACAACACCGGCGGCGGCGCGTTCGCCGCGGGCACCGTCAACGTCGCGATTTCCGCATCCGCCGATCAATTGCTCGACATCGGCGACAAGCCGATCCAGACGCTCGCCGTGAAACTCCCCGCCATCGCCGCCGGCGCGTCGGCCGATGTCGTCCTCAAAGTCACGCTCCCCAAGGACATGCCCTCCGGCAATTTCTTCCTGCTCGGCGATCTCGATTCGACGGACAGCATCACCGAGTCCAGCGAGGTCAACAACACCGCCGCGTCCGGTCACGTGCTGCCGGTCATCCTGCAGGCCGGCACCGTCGGCACGCGCAACGTGAAGCTCATCCTTCAGCAGGCCAACGGCAATCTCGTCACGTTCGCCGTCACGAAGGGGAACGCTGTGATCACCGTCGATCCCGACACCGGCGCGATGGACCTCAACATCACCGGCGCCGGCGCATCGATCACCATCACCAGCAAGAACACGACGCCCGGCGGATCGAATCAAGTCGTGTTCAGCAAGGTCACCGTCAACGGCGTGGTGCAGCAGTTTGCCGCCGCATCCCTCGCCGCGGCCGCCGTCCCGCCGCTCAGCAGTTTCATCGCCAAGACCGCGATCCTCACCGGCACGTTCGATGCGCCCGCGGGGCTCAAGGCGCTGACCGTCGCCGGGGCCGACGGCGCGACGATCAACATCGGCGCCGCCGCCGATCCGAAAGCCGCGATCGCCGTCACGATGGGCAAGGTCAAGAACACATCGCTGAATTCGCAGATGCCGCTCAAGGGCATCACTGCCGTCAACTGGCTCGACGATGATGCCACCGCCGATGTCATCACCGCACCGTCGCTCGCCTCGCTGAAGATCGCAGGCGACAAGAAGACGCTGACGCCCGGCGATTTCCAGGCGGGCCTGACGCTCACCGGCGCCGCCGGCGTGATCACAACGCTCGGCACCGTCTCCGTCGCCGGTTCACTGGGCTCGGGCGATGCACAAAATCCCGATGTCTGGAGCGTCACCGGAGCCATCAAGGGCATCACCGGCGGCGCGACCAATGGCCTGTCACTGACCGATCTCACCGCGCTGACCACGCTCAAGCTCGGCCGCGTCGCCTCGGCGTCCATCAGCGGGACCGCCGACATCGGCGCGGTCTCTGCGATCGAATGGCTCGCCGGCACGATCGCCGCAGGGTCGGTGAAGTCCGTCAAGATCGCCGGTGACGCGAAGAATGCGATCCGCGGCGACTTCGACGCGGCGCTGTCGCTCACCGGTTCCGCTAGCGCCGCCATCAAGCAGACGCTCGGAGCCGTCACCGCCGCGGGCCTGATCGGCGGCGCGACGTGGACCGTGAATGGCCCGGTCGGCGCGATCGCCGCCGCGCGCCTCATCGACAGCGTGATTCACGTTGGCATCGACGCCGGCGTCACCGGCCTGCCCGCGACCGCGGACGATCTGGACGACACCGATCTCCTCGCGTCGATCAGGAGCCTGACGCTCAAGGGCATCAAAGGCTCGACCGATCCCGACTTCGTCAACAGCATCGTGGCATCCCGCACGATCAGCGCCGCGAGCCTCGGCCGCATCGACACGCAAAACGCCGGCGTCGCTCTCGGCCTCGCCGCCCACACCCTGGGCGCCGTCACCTCGATCGACCCGGTCACCGGCAAAAAAATCGTCCGCGGCCCGCTGCCCGATGAGGACTTCATCCTCCGCGTGATTTGAGAACCTGTTGTGCTGCAAAGCGACCACGCCGACCCGTCACCGGGCCGCGCCTAATAGCCTTAAATTGTGCGATTTAACACACTCCGCAGGCGTGCCTCACTGCCGAAACGTAAATGCTTCCCCCCGGACTCGAACCGGGAACCCGCTGATTAAGAGTAATTCGGAAAAGGCTTGTTTTGCAGCATATTCTGAACATGACCCGCACTAATCCCGCATTTCATGTGCGGGTGCATTTCATCGTCTCGAATTGTTGGCGAAAATTCGGGGGAGAATATCGTCAGAGCAACGAGAGCGAGACCGACGCTGAGTCGTTTATCGCCTCCGCCTAAATTTATCGACTGGGCTATCGCATGTGGCATTGATCCCATCGTTGCGGTGAGGCGATTTATCCAGGCGACCTGCTGACCCGAGTTTCGGGCAAATGAGGGGTTTGCCTTTTGGTCTTTGAAAAATTCGCGAGTCGTTCAGCACTCTCTTCGGCAATTCCTTGTCCAAAATCGGGGAGCCGTATCGCACCAGATCATTCAGTACCAAACATCGTTTGTGATGGCTCGCTCAATCATTTTTGAGTAGTTATGCTATGCGGTAGTGGCTCATGTCAGTTGCCAAAAAGTACGGACGCGAAAATAGCCTCGTTGTGAAGGGGGTTTTATGAAACAGGACGGACCAACTCCGGATTTGGGCATGACGGGTGTTGTTGGCGGCCCGTCGTCAGATCGCAATGCGGATCTCGTTGTCCAGATTCTCCGGAATTCCTCCGCCGACCAGATTGCGTCGATTCTGAGCCAAATTGATGCGGCGTTACTCGTGAAAGCAGTCGCGATTGCCGGTCTGGAATCACGGAAGCAAGAGCTTCTGGATCGGGATCTCGCGAAATGGAAGGTGACTGCTGATGCAAGCCAGGAGCTGGAATGGCGGAAAAGCCAGTTGCTAAAAGGCCGAATTGTCGGTGATGACGATTTCATCGCACAAATGTATCAGAAGGCCATTTCAGATCGCGTGGAACGCTGGCTTCAGTCTTCCGCTGGTATTGATGCGATCCGACTGGAAAAGTCTCGACGAGTAGAGGCGTTGGCCGCGAAGGACCAGATCAAGCAGACGTCTTGGATCGACCGCAAACTTGGTGGAGGGGTATAAAAATGGTATCAAGCCATTCGCTGGAATTAATTGACACCAAGGAGTTCAATAAGATTTTGAAAAAGTTCGCTAAGCGTGGTGGCGAGGCCGACGTTGTACATCGCCAAGTCACGCGTGCGATTATTTTGTGGGCTGAAGGAATCGACCCCCAATTACCGCTGACGCATCACGGAGAAAATCGACTTCCCCACGCGGTAAAATACGATCTAAAAGGGCATCATCGGCTGGTGGTGTATGAGCATGCCGGGAAGCGAATTCCCCTTATGGTCGGGTCTCATGATGACGTTGATCAATGGCTTACAAATAACAAGGGACGTGACTTTGCCGTTGATTCAAAGACGAATCGAGTCACCCACGTGCCGACGTCGACCGATCCCGAGGTTAAGCCAGTCAAACTCCTCAAATACGATCTGGAGCGATCTGGGATCGATTACGTGGATGCTGAGGGTCGTTTCCTCGACTTCCACGCTCTGCGTCACACATTTATTTCTCGGCTTGCAAAAAGCGGTGTAAATCCGTCGATGGCAAAAACTCTGGCTCGACACAGCACGATCACCCTCACTCTGGATCACTACACCCATGTACTGGACAGCGACGTTCGAGCGGCGTTGGGGACATTGCCTTCAATTGGTTCGACAAATGGGAAGGCGGATCAAGAGAAAAATCCTGCCGCTTGACGCGTTCTATTCAGGACGCTCGTACTGCGGCTATGACTATGCCGATGGCGATGATCGCAGCAAGTACGACTAGAAATCGATTGATGGAAGTTGTATTACGCGGCATCCAGGATGGCTTATAAAAGGTCCGTGCCAACGCGACATTGCCAAAACTCATCGCATTGGGATCCGCTTTGACCGCTTCGAGGAGATGGTGAACGCTTTCACTCCACTTGTCGTCCCGTTTATTTAGACGTTGTTCCAAGCGAGTCGCGGAGACGAACTCGTCTGTCGGAAGACTCGAATCAGAAAGTTCGAGCGAAGGCTCTTGCCCTGTTGATAGGATTTGGAGTGCAGTCAGCAACACGATCCTTCCTCCGCGATCATGTCCGCAGCGGACAGAGATACAGAAAATCGACCTGCCTAGTTCAGGCTGACGAACAAATTGGGCATAGATGACGTCCTCTTCTGGTTCGCGATTGATCACTTCTTCTGGAATGCCAAGCACCAAGACATTTGGCAGTTGGGCGACATCGATCACATCAGCAAGGGGGGTCAGTCTCCCTCTGCACGAAACGACGCTTTTATCCGTCTGGTCACGATTTGGCAGTAGCCATACGAGGCTTGGGTTGCTATTTGCAGTGGACCGCGTCATAAACCGACTCCAAGACGGTGACGAACGAGCGATTGAAAATTCCTTCGTCTAGCATCGATATGGCACTTATACCTGTGATTCTCTTTTTGTACCCGCCCAACACACGATGGACTGTCTCCTCAAACTCGACGATTACGGGTTTCAACTGCTCAACGAATTCATCGTAATCGGTGATTTGCTTCAACTCTAGGTCGATCTTGTTCACTAGAAAATGAATCTTGGGGCGAGTACCCATGTGCCCCAGATGTTTAGCGAGCCACTCCAAATCGTGATGAATCCGACCACCGGCTTTGTATTCGCCTTCTTTTAGATTCGCCAGAGTAAGCAGGTAGAAAATCACGTCCGAATTCTTGCAGGCGTCCATCCAGAAGCGATCGCGTTGTTCTGCTTCACCGCCGACATTCTGTGAACGCTTCACAGTTATTTTAAAAACCGTATCCTCAAGGATTCTTTTGATTATGAATCTTGGCTGATTTTCAAGTGACTTGGTGTTGATGTGCTCTTGGGGAATGGGGATTCCCTGAAGGCGGTTATAGAAGCTGTTTTTTCCAACCGCGACCGGTCCGATGATTGCAATCTTTTTCCCGTTCCACCAGTCAGCGATTTTCGGCTTCAATGCCTTGAACCAATCGATAGCAAGTTTGCCAGCAGCGAGGATTGTTGGCCCATGTTTTCTAGCGAGTTTCACTACCGTATTGAAAAACTGCTCCCATGACATTGTTGATCTCCTAGACACAGAGCAAATTGTCTCATGGATAGATGACTCGACCGGTCAAATCCACCATCAAATCTCCAGAGGTCAATGGCTGATCTGGCGTAGGTACGCCATATTTCTCGCCGAAGTAGCTTACCCCCACATCTCGATCATGAATACCCCCCGCAAAACCACCCGCACTAATCCCGCATTTGGGGGCCACTCCAGGCCATCCGCTGTCATCGTGTGCCATCGCCCGACACGCCGACCGAGGGTGGGGTGAGTTACGGTTAAATACCTTAAAAAATGGGATTTGTCACTGCCTGCCATCGGTTGTCACTGCTTGCCATCTAATGCCTCCCCCCGGACTCGAACCGGGAACCCGCTGATTAAGAGTCAGCTGCTCTACCAATTGAGCTAGGAAAGCCGAACAGGACGGAACATTGTAGTAATCGCGGAGCGGGGGTCAAGACTGGGGAAATGACCAAATCCCAAATCCCAATGACCAAGGGGAGAATGCTCAATGACAAATGCCCAATGCTCAAGGGAAACCGATTCCAATCCGTTTGGGCATTGAGCATTGGTCATTGAGCATTTGCTTTGATCGGCCATTGGTCATTGGGATTTGGGATTTGGTCATTCATTCCGCGGTGAACTTGTGCACCATCACGTGGCGGTAGGTCTGGCCGGGGCGGAGGATGATGGTGGGCCAGTTGGGGTCGCCTTCGTGGTGGATGGAGTCGGGGTAATGTTGGGTTTCGAGGCAGAAGGCGGCGTTCTTGTTGTAGGTGACGCCGCCCTTGCCGTGGATGGAGCCATCGAGGAAGTTGCCGGTGTAGAGCTGCATGCCCGGTTCGGTGGTGAGCAGTTCCATCGTGCGGCCCGATTTGGGGTCGGTGACTTTGGCGGCGGGGTGGAGCTCGCCGAGCTTGCCGCGGAGGACGAAGTTGTGGTCGTAGCCACCGGGGTCTTTCGCATCGGCGCTGGCGGGAGGGATGTCTCTGCCGATGGGCTTGGCCTCGGTGAAGTCGAAAGGAGTCTTGGCGACAGGGGCGAGCTCGCCGGTGGGGATCAAGGTGGAATCGACGGGCGTGTAGCGGTCGGCGTGAATGGTGAGCACGTGATCGAGGATGGTGCCCGAGTCATGGCCCGCGAGGTTCCAGTAGGTGTGGTGCGCGAGGTTCACGATCGTCGGCGCATCAGACTCGGCGGACATCTCGACGATGAGCTCGTTGTTATGGGTCAGCGTGTAGATGACGGTCGTGGTGAGATTGCCGGGGTAGCCCTCTTCGCCGTCACGTGAGAGGTAGGTGAAGATGATGGCGGGACCGGCGGCGGTGGTGATGGGGCGGGCGTGCCAGATGCGTTTGTCGAAGCCGGATTTCCCCCCGTGCAGCGTGTTGGGGCCGTTGTTGACGGCGAGCTGATAGGGCTTGCCGTCGAGGGTGAACTGGGCCTTGGCGATGCGGTTGGCGACTCGGCCGACGGTCGCGCCGAAGTAGGCGGGGTTCTTGTCGTAACCCTCGGCGAAGGAATCGAAGCCGAGGACGACGTCGGCGAGCTTGCCGCTGCGGTCGGGGACTTGGAGCTCGGTGAGGATGGCACCGTAGTTGGTGAGCTTGGCGACGAGGCCGTTGCGGTTGGTGAGCGTGAAGAGTTCGGCGGTCTGGCCGTCGGCGACGCCGAAGGTTTGTTTGGCGACGCCCTGGACGATGAGGGTGGAATTCATGGTGGAGCAGCCGGTGAGTTGGATGGAGAGGGCGAGACCGAGTGCGAGAGCCGCGAGCTGGGTGAAACGATTCATGATTCGCCTCCGCGAGAAGTGTTGGACAAACAGGCGGGGTCAAATATAGCCCCGGGGCTCGAAGCCGCCAAGCAATGCGGGGGTAGTTATAATCCCGGCATGAAATACGCCATCATCATCGCCGACGGAGCGGCGGACTTCCCGCTTGAGCAGCTCGAGGGCAAGACGCCCTTCGAAGCCGCGAACAAACCCCACACCGATTCGATCAGCGAAACGGGCCGGCAGGGCACCGTCGCCACGACGCCCGAGGGCTACAGCGCCGGATCGGACCTCTGCTGCATGTCGCTGCTGGGTTACGACCCGGTGCGTTACCACCCGGGCCGCGCGCCGCTCGAGGCCGCGGCGATGGGGCTGGATGTGAAGCCCGGCGAGTGGGTCTTCCGCTGCAATCTCGTGACGGTCGTCGAGGGCCTGATGCAGGATCACTCCGCGGGACACATCAGCAGCGCGGAGGGCCGCAAGCTGCTCGCCGATTTCGCCGCGCACGTCGCCACGCTCGAGGGCACCGATGGCCTGACGTTTTTCCCCGGCGTCAGCTACCGCAATCTCATGGTCGACAAATCGGGCCGCGAATACGGCGAACTCACCAGCACACCGCCGCACGACATCCCCGGCGAGCCGATGAAAAAATATCTGCCGCGCGGTGGCAAGCACGCGGCCCTGATCCAGAAGCTCATCGCCGAGAGCGAAAAGCTTTTCGCGGCGCACGAAGTCAACATCACGCGCAAGGAAATGGGCGAGAGCCCGGCGACGAACGTCTGGCTCTGGGGCCAAGGCACGCCGCGCCCCATCGAATCATTTCAGCACAAATTCGGCCTGCGCGGCGCGATGATCACCGCCGTTGATCTGCTCGCGGGCATCGCCAAGCTCATCGGGTGGGAGCGGCTCAACGTGCCGGGCATCACCGGCTATCACGACACCGACTACGCCGCGAAAGGTCGGGCGGCGTGCGAGGCGCTCGACAAGTTTGACGTGGTGTGCGTGCATGTCGAGGCGCCCGACGAGGCCTCGCACCAGGCCGACGCCCCGACGAAGCTCGCGAGTATCGAGTCGATCGACAAGCACGTCGTCGGCCCCGTGCTCCACAAGCTCAAGACCTACGCCGAGGGCTGGCGCGTGCTTTATCTGCCGGACCACTACACCTGCGTCGATACCCGCAAGCACGACTCGACGCCTCCGCCGTTCTGCGTCGCCGGCACCGGGATCCGCGGCGTGCTCCACCACCCCTTCACCGAGACCCACGCCAACGAGGCCGACCTGCACATCGCCTACGGCCACGAGCTGATGGAATTTTTCCTGCGCTCGGGACTCTGATGTCCCGTGCCACGGCGGGCCGCGCGCTCCCGCCGTGTCCCTTCCGCGATTTTGCTTGACGCCACCCCGCCCCGCGATCAACATGGCCGCGTCCCACTCCCGAGGCGAATCCGATGAGTGAGGAAAAAATCACCTGCTCCAACTGCGGCAAGCAATTCCCCTTCAAGCCCGACCTCGCAGGCAAAAAGGTGAAGTGCAAGTGCGGCAATGTCTTCGTCGTGCCCAATCTCCTCGTCGCCAAGGAACTCGATCTCGACCTCGACCTGCCCGACATCCACGAGATCAAGCCCGATTCCCCGCCGCCGCCGCCACCGAAAAAACCCGCCGCTCCGCCGCCCTTGCCCAAAGCCGATGATGACGATGCCGCCGCGCCCAACGTCTGCCCCAACTGCTACGCCGACCTCGCCCCCGCCGCGGTGATCTGCATCCAGTGTGGCTACAACCGCAAAACCAAAAAGAAACTCAGCACCGCCGCCGCTACCGGCGACGCCGAGGAAGAATCATCCTCTACTCCGGCCGCCGACGGTGACGCCGCCGCCGACAAACCCGCCGGCGCCATGCAGAAGCTGATGGGCATGTTCAAGAAAAAGCCGAAGTGACACGTTCTTCATTTAGCCGGCGGGCTTGCCCGCCGTTGCGTGTGGCCACGCCGCACGCATTGGGATCACACCAACCCCAGCGATTCAAACTTCCACTGATCCACCGGCGTCCGCGACGTTGTGTCCAGCGCATCCTTCTTCGTCGCCCAAGGAATCAGCGGACTGATCCCCAGCGACGCCGCGCTTGCCAGGTCCCGTTCCCGTCCCGCCACACCGACCACCAGCGAATCTCCCACGCCGAGAATCGCACGCTCGCCCGGCTCCGTCCGCCGCCGATGCTCCATCAGACACGCGTCGGCGATCCCCTTCATCACGCCCCGGCAATCCCGGTGCACGACCCCTGCGTAACCCGAGTCCAGTGCGTCCGCCGCGCTCGTGATCCCGGTGTTCGACTCGTCAAGCACGATCGCCGGGCGATCCTCCCATTCCAGCAGCGCATCCTCATTCTCGGCGCTCATCGCCGTATCGCGGTTCACCGGCTGTGAAATCCACGACACACGGCTCAGCCACGCCGCCAACTCCGGCGTAGAGCGCAGCTTTTCCCAATTGTCCCGCAGCGCCGTGATGGACGCGAACCGCTCGCTGCCCAAGAGTTGCAACGACATCTCCTGCGCAACGGCAATCACGGGCTCGGCCGGCAGCAGCAGCGCCGGCTGAAACTCCTGCAACTCTGCGTGCATCTCCCCCAGCCGCATCCCCAGTAGATTCGCACGCACCGCCGCGGCCAGCGCCGCGCCCTTCGATCGGCACACCGCATCGATCACCGCACGCTCCATCACGCTGAGCCCCATCATCCATAGCCCCGGCCCGTATCCCTCGCCGTTCGCCCACTTCGCCTGCTCCATATAGACGCGCTGCCACAGATCAAAAACCGATTCCGCCGCCATCTTCCCCGCCGTCACCTGCACCGCAAAATCGCACGCCGTCTCGATCACGTGCAGCATGTCCGCCACATCATCGCGATAAGCGCGATCCGCGCCCGTGAAAAACCCCGGTGCCAGACATTGCACCGCGGTCCCCGTTGCGCGTTTGCCATCGACCTCCACCACCAACTCCGCCACGACCTGCGCCAACCGCGACGGCGTCCCGATGCACGTGGCGTTCTCGATAAACAATTCAAATTGCTTGACGGCGATCTTCATGGGATGAAAATGAACGCTCCGGAATTTGGGTGCCACGGCCAGCGCAGGCTTTGCGGAGTCGGCCGTGTGCATTGGCGCACGTCACCGGGGGCGGGGACACGGCCGACTCGAAGACTCGCTGGCCGTGGCACCCGATCGCCTCATCCTCACGCCGGCAGCTTCGCCAGCTCGCCGCGCACCATATCCACCAGCGGGCCGATCGTGTCCTCGCTGAAATCGAACCGCGCCCCGGCAACGGAGAAAAGCTCCGGCAGCGGACGCGTCCCGCCCATCGCAAAAGCCTCGCGCAGCCGCTTGAGCGCCCCGACCGGCTCCTTCTTGTAGTTCACCCAAACCTGCAGCGCGCCGAGCTGCGCGATCGCGTACTCGATGTAGTAGAACGGATAGCTGTAAAGGTGCGGCTGCCTGTGCCACATCGCATCGCGGTGCGGCTCGTAACCGCTCCAATCGACGACCTTGCTGCCGAACCGCTCCAAGAGCTCGCGCCACGCCGCCGTCCGCTGCCCCGCGCTGTGCCCGTCGTTCGTGTAGAGCCAGTGCTGGAACCCGTCGATCGTCGCGACCCATGGCATCAGCCGGATCACGCCCTCCAGATGCGACCGCTTCGCCCGGCTCGCCTCCGCCGGATCAGCGTAGAAAAGCCCGAGATGATCGTCCGCCAGAAGCTCCATCGACATGCTCGCCACCTCGCAGAACTCCAGCGGAGCGCCGCGCACAAAAAGCGGCTTGTCAAAAGCCGCCAGCGAGTGGAATGCGTGCCCGCCCTCGTGAAGCAGCGTCTCGACATCGCGCTGCAGGCCCGCCGCGTTCATGAAAATGAACGGCTGCTTGCTCTTCTCCAGCGAAGCCTGGAATCCGCCGGGCCGCTTGCCCAGTCGGCTCGCAAGGTCCAGGTTCCCGTGCTCGCGCAGCGTCGCGAACTGAGCCGCCAGCTCCGGCGAGAAACGCTCGAAAACCTTCCGCGTCGTCTCGACGAAGCCCTCGACATCGTTCTCGGCAAACGGCCGCAGCGGCGCCCGCCCCTTCACATCCACCGCCGTGTCCCAGGGCCGAAGCTTCTCGATCCCAAGCTCCCTGCTCCGCAGCGCATCGAGCTCCGCGATCACCGGCATGATGCACTTCTCGACCGTCCGCCCGAATTGCAGGCAATCCTCGGGCGAATAGTCGAACCGCTTGCGGGCCGCCCACGTGTACTCGCGGTAGTTCTTCATCCCCGTGTTCACCGCGATCTGGTGGCGCACATCGAGCAGCTTCTGGAACAGCGCATCGAGCTCGCCGCGGTCCTTGAGGCGCCGATTCGATGCGATCTCCCAAGCCTGCCGCCGTGTCCCGCGATCCGTCTCCTCGGAGTAGCGCCCCATCTGCTGCAGCGTATGCGTGGTCCCGCGGAATTCGACGGTCATCGCCCCGCTGATCTTGCCGTAGTCCTTGCTCAGCTCCGAGGCCTGCGTGTGCAGCGGGATGTTCGCCTCGCGGTAGATGTCGATCTCCGTCTTCCACTCCTTCTCCATCTGCCGGATGCCCGGGAAATCCGCATCGGTCAGTTTCGCACGCATCGGCGAGGCGATGAACTTCTTCTGCAGCTCGAACATCAGCGGCGCAAGCTTCGGCGAGATCTCGCGCAGGTAGTGGAGGTACGCCTTCTCCTTCTCTTCATCGTTCGTGTGACAGGCGTTGTCGATGCTCGTGCGCGTGCCGTGCTCATCGATGGACTCGAAGAATTCAGCGGCGTCCAGCAGCCAGCGGCGCAGCTCGGCGACCGAACCGATGGGCCGATCAATGAGAGCCCGCGTCAGCGGCTCGATCTGCGAGAAGTCGGAGGGGTCGAACTCCACGGGAGCGGTTCCGGTCGCGGCGGCGTTGGTGTGCATGAAGGTCTCTTGTCTCGTGATAGCCGCAGGCGAAAGCCGGCGGGTCGTGCTCTGCATCACCTCTCCCTCCCAGGGAGAGGTCGGCGAGTCAGCGAGCCGGGTGAGGGTAAGACGTCGTGATTGACAATGTGCGCCCTCGCGAGCGCACACAGCGTCCCGAAGATTCACCCTCACCCCGGCCCTCTCCCTCAGAGGGAGAGGGGGCGGAAGCGAATCACGCAGTATAGTACAGAACCCGCCGGCTTCCGCCTGCGGCTACCATGTTTTCCATGCGAACCACCCTCATCATCATCCTGATCGCCGCAACATCACTTGCCGCCGCCGAACCGCAAGGCGACGCTGTGATCCGCGGCCCCGCCGGCGGCAGCGAGATCGTCATCACCACGACCTCGCGTCTCGCCGGAGCGATTCATTCGCTGACGTGGGGCGGCAGGGAGTTCATCGATTCCCTCGACCACGGCCGGCAGCTGCAGTCGGCGTCGAACCTCGATGTCGCCGGCGTGATCCACAGCGAAACCTTCAACCCCACCGAGGCCGGCTCGCGCGACGATCGGCCGACGTCGACGAGCAAGCTGCTCAAACTTCACGCCGAGGGGGCCACGCTCGAGACGACGATCCAGATGGCGTTCTGGCTCAAGCCCGGCCAGAAGTCCGGTGATCATGATGCACTCAACACGACGCTGCTCTCGAATCACCTGCTCACCAAGCGCGTCCACATCGGGCATGGCGATCTGGCCAACGTCATTGAGTACGACGTGACGTTCACGCTGCCGAAGGATGAGAAGCACACGCGCGCCGTGTTCGAGGCCCTGACCGGCTACATGCCGGCGGAGTTCGAGAAGTTCTGGACGTTCGACCCCGCCACGTTGAAGCTCACCCCGATCGATCGCGGCCCCGGCGAGCAGCCGCTGCCGCTGGTCTTTTCGACGGCGGACACGAAGCACGCAATGGGCATCTACTGCGCCCAAAGGCCGCGCGACCACGAGCGCGGCCCGTCCTACGGCCGGCATAAATTTGACGCCGAGAAGGTCGTCAAATGGAACTGCGTCTTCCGCGCGGACAACGCCGATGGCATCCCGCCCGGCGATTACAAATACCGCATGTACGTCACGGTCGGCACGCTGGAAGACGTCCGCGCGGCGATGGCGAAATTGAGTTCGGAGGCCGGTTCGCGGTAGTACACTGATTCGAGGTGCGACATGCTGCGCTTGTCAGTGGCACGCCGAGGATCGAGACAGTGCCCAAGTGTCCCCTTTTTCATATCAATCCCGGAGAAATTCCACCTCTCCGGTGTCCAGGTCATAAACGGCGTGGATGATTGTCACGCTTTTGGCCAGTTCACCGAGTTGGGCTTCGCGGCGGATTTTGCCGGCGACTTGCCGGGCATTCTCGTGGACGGTGTTGTGCACGGGATCGCCCCTTGTGCCCCTGGCGGCCTCGACGGCGGGCTGGATGTCGCGGACCAGGGAACCGACATGGCCCGGGGCGGTGGGACCGGCCAGTGCGGCCTTGACGGCACCGCAACGCTCGTGTCCGAGTACGACGATCAGGCGGCAACCGAGGTTTCCGACAGCGTATTCGATGCTGCCCAGAGCATGATCGTCCACCAGGTTGCCGGCCGTGCGGACGACGAACAAATCCCCGAGATTCTGATCAAACACCAGTTCCGGCGAGGTTCGAGAGTCGGCGCAACCGACGATGATGGCGAACGGCGCCTGGCTCTGGGCGGTCGCTGCGCGGCGGACGGCAACAGGCTTGCCGACCGTCACGGGATTGCGGGTGAAGCGGTCATTGCCCTCCTTGAGACGGGCGAGCGCCTCATCGGGGCTGACGGACTTTACTTGGCTGCGCGCCGCCTCTTGCCGGGCGACCGGCTGGCTTGCACAACCGGCCAGGAATATGGCCAAGAGCATCGTGCCCATGATGGCACTTCGATTGAAGGACGCTGAGACAGTCGACATGTGCTTCTCCTTGTGACGCGAAGGGATTGAGACCGGAAAGCCTCAACCATGTAGCCCCGCTGGATGTTGGGATTGGTGCAGTCAAGTAGACGCCACTCTTTTAGAAGGTCACCTTTTCTTCGCTGTTTTGATCGCATCGCGCGCGGCTAAAGCTTTACTCACCGCGTCCTGCGCGCTCCGCGCCAACGCCGTGAGATGACCCATCTTGCGGCCCGATCGGGGGTCTGATTTGCCGTAGAGATGGAGCTTGAGGTCCGGATCACTCAGGGCTGCGGGCCAGTCGGGCACGCCTTGTTTCCAGCAGTCGCCCAGAAGGTTCACCATCGCGGCCGCGCCGTGGCGCCGCGTCGCGCCCAGCGGCAGGCCGCACACCGCTCGCACCTGCTGTTCGAATTGATCTGTAACACAGGTGTCGATTGTCAGGTGTCCGGAGTTGTGGGGACGTGGCGCGAGTTCGTTGATAAGCAGGCGGTGATCGTGGGTGAGAAAGAATTCAACAGTCATCACGCCGACGACCTGAAGATGCTCCAGCACGCTGCGTGCAATGCGGCGGGCCTGCCCGGCGACAGCTTGAGGTATGCGTGCAGGAACGATGGAGTAATCGAGAACATGAAGGGCGTGATGATTCTCAATCGCGCCGTAATCGACGACCCGGCCTGACAAGCCGCGCGCCGCGACAACCGACAATTCGAGCTGATATTCGACATGTCTTTCGAGGATCGCCTCGTCGCCGCCAATCCGCGACCATGCATGCGCGACCTCCTCGGGGCTGGCCACCTTCACCTGCCCTTTGCCGTCATAACCGAAATCGGCGGTTTTAAGCACCGCGGGCAGTCCCACGTTATCCACGGCGGCCCGGATGTCGTCAGGGGCACGGACCGCGGCGTAGCGTGTTGTCTCGAAACCGGCGGCGTTGAGCATCGCTTTTTCGCGGAGACGATTCTGCGTCATCTTCAGAACGTGCTGACCGGGCCTCAGAGGCGCGTGCTGAGCCGCAGCGGCCGCGGCCTGGGGCGGAATATTCTCAAACTCGAATGTGACGACATCCACCGCCCGCGCCAGCCGCCCGACCGCATCGAGATCGGTGTAGGGTGCGACGATCTCCAGGTCGGCAACCTGACCGGCAGGCGTATCGGAATCGGGCGAGAGGACATGGATGCGGTAGCCCATGCGGCGTGCGGCGATCGCGAGCATCCGCCCCAGTTGCCCGCTGCCCAGCACGCCGATCGTGCCTCCGGGATGTATCACGCGGGTGTCGCTTCTCATGGCAGCGTCTCCCGGATGACACGGGCCGCCTGTTCATCGCGAAAATTCTGCAGCTTCCGACGCAACAGCGGATCGTCCAGTGCGAGGAACGCCATGGCCAGCATGGCTGCGTTGATGGCTCCGGCGCGTCCGATCGCCAGCGTGCCCACGGGAACTCCTGCCGGCATTTGCACGATGGACAAGAGGGAGTCGATGCCCTTGAGGGCCGTACTTTCAACCGGCACGCCCAGCACCGGCACCAACGTCTGGGCCGCGATCATCCCCGGCAGATGTGCCGCGCCGCCCGCACCGGCGATGATCGCACGCAATCCGCGCGAGGCCGCCGAGGCCGCGTATTCCGCCATGAATGCCGGCGTTCGATGCGCCGATACGATCCGGCACTCGTGCGGGACTCCGAAATCGTTCAGGGTTTGCGAGGCGTTGCTGAGCGTGTCCCAGTCGCTGCGGCTGCCCATGACGATGCCGATGAGTGGCTTGTCGTGTTGCAACATGGTGTCTGTTCTCTGGATGGTCGGCAGCGGCGTGCCGAAAGTTTTTTTGCCGTCCTGGCAAGAGGTTCCCCGTCAAGTCACAAGGCGATGTTCAATTGGCGCACGCGCGGATGATTGACATGTAAAACGGGATGCCGAAGAGAATATTCAGTGGGAATGTGACCCCCAGCGCCATCGGCACAAACAGGCCCGGGTTGGCATTGGGAATCGAAAGCCGCATGGCTGCGGGCACCGCGATGTAGCTCGCAGAACCCAGCAGGATCGTCAGCAGCAATGCGTCACCGGCGCCCAGTCCAAGCAATCGTGAGGCCGCGATGCCGATCAGGGCATGAATCACCGGCGCCACGATGGCAAAGACCACCAGAAAGACGCCGAATCTCCGCAGGTCTCCGATCCGCCTTGCCGCCACGAGACCCATATCCAGCAGAAAAAGGCAGAGCACCCCCTTGAATGGATCAATGATGAACGGCTTGAGCTCGGTCAGGCCCTTGCTGCCGACGATCAGCCCGATCAACAGGCTGCCCAGCAGCAGGAGCACCGCGCCATTGAGGAACGATTCCCGCAAAATCCCGGTCCAAGTGCTGCTCTGCGGAGTGAAGCCATGGCTTGACGCATCCGTTGCCCGCGCGCCCCAGAGGCCGCCACGCCGTGCAAGCAGAATCCCCACGACGATCGCGGGCGATTCCATCAACGCCATCGCGGCAACCATGTGCCCTCCGTAGGACACTCCCTGCTGGGTCAGAAATCCGCAGGCCGTGATGAACGTGACGGCTGAAACCGATCCGTAGGTCGCCGCGATCGCCGCCGCGTCGTCGGCCCCGAGCCGACGCCTCAGCAGCATGTAGCACCACAGCGGTATCGCCGCCGAAGCCACCACGCAAACGGCCAGCACACCGATCGTGCCGCCGCCCAGACCCCCATGGGCAAGCTCCGCTCCGCCGCGCAACCCGATGCCGCACAGCAGATACAAGGAGAGAATCCGAGGGATCGGGGCGGGGATGTCCAGGTCCGAGCGGACCCAGGCGGCCAGGGCTCCGAGCATGAAAAACAGTATCGGGGCGCTCAGCAGGTTCTCGGTGACAAGCTGCAGATTCATGAGGGCTCCTAAGGGGGTGGGTCCGATGCGCGGGCTGCGGAAGTCGCGGGTATGATCATGCGTCATGTATATGGCGAATTGCAATATGCGTATTGCAATTCGTGAATCATACAACCTTTTCTTGGAGCGTCAAGCATGAAGGGCAAAAAGATCTCCCCCGCCGTTTCGCTCTCTCCGGCCGGCGCGAAACATCCGGCCGCGTGGACGTTCCTCAGCAACCACGCTCACGTTCTGTTGTGCCTGGCGCAGGATCATCGCGCCCGGCTGCGAGACGTCGCCGTCCGGGTTGGCGTCACGGAGCGCGCGGTCCAGAAGATCGTCGCGGACCTCGAGGAGACGGGGGTGCTGACCCGCAGCCGTGAGGGACGACGCAATTGCTACGAAATCCACGGACATCACCCGTTGCGACACCCCATCGAAGCACACTGCAAGGTCGCCGCATTGCTCGACATGGTCATGCGAAACCTGCCACGCCCCCTCAAACATGCCGCCAATGAAGACGCCTGACGGCCAGGTGTCGTTGGGCGCTCGATCACCGGCCAATGATGGACGGATTCAAATCTGAAGCGCAACACCCCGCCCGGCGACTACAAATACCGCATGTACGTCACCGTCGGCACGCTGGAAGACGTCCGCGCGGCGATGGCGGGGTTCGTCAAGGAAACGCAGAAGCCGGAGCGCTAAGCCGCAAGCGGCGGGAGGTTTTCAATGGGATGCGTGTGTTGAATCGGTTGCAGCAGGGTAGCGTGTCAGCCTCTCGGCTTCGCCCAGATACATTTCAAAAAAACGGGGTCCCGAATATTTTTGAACGAGACTTTTGGCGTGGTCAAGAAATTGTTCGCTTGTCACGTGATTATCTTGGGCGAACTGAAAATCACTTTGGGCCATGATGGTTGCGGACACTTGCATATCCGCATTTAGCATTAGATTTCTGTGATTTTCGGTAAACAGAAGGAGCAGCGTGACGACCAGTGCGATTGTCAGCAGGGTCGTGGAGAGCCGGGAGCGGCGACCGGGAGGGGAAACCTCGGTGTTTGTCATTGCTTAGCTCCGGACGAAAAGGAACGAGAATGCGTTTGCCCGACGATTGTACGTTGCCCGTCGTTTGAAGGATCGCGGGATGCGGGGACGCATGCACCAAGGGGCGTCGCTAAACGAGGAGAATCAGATTTCCCACGTGGCGAGCAGTTCCGGTTGGTGGCTTCGTAGGGCGCGGAGGTGGGACCATGGGAGGAGGGCGCGGGTGGCGGGGGTGCAGAGGCGCGATGGGCTGGGGAGGATTCCGACGCGGCCGAGGTCGAGGCGGTCGGCGTCCCAGCAGGTTTGCAGGGTGATGTCGCCGGTGGTCAGGCCATCGGTGTGGAGGCGGCAGGCATCTTGGAGGAGGTTGAACTCGGCGTCATCGAGGTCGATGAGGGAGCCACGGAGTAAGCGGGCGAAGTCGCCGCCGCGGTGGCCGTGGTCGGGGTCGAAGTCTTCGTTGCGTCGGCGGGAGTCGTGGAAGATGGCGAAGAGGGTGACGACGCGGGGATTGGCGCCGGTGGCGTCGGCGAGTTGCAGGCCGTTGTCGAGGACGCGTGCCCAGTGGGCGGGGCCGTGGAGGCCGGTGATGGGGAGGGTGTAGACCTTGAGGATCTCGCGGATGAGCGGGGCGGTGTTGAGGGGAGGGATGGGGG
>JAYVTU010000108.1:0-10017 GCA_043788485.1 Planctomycetota bacterium | reverse complement strand
CAGAACATGCTGATGCGCATCAGCAGCTCACACGATCACGGGCGCGGCAGCAGCGCGTACGTCGCGGTGTATGCGATGGTGGTGGCGATCGGCGGTGTGCTCAGCGGTCTGCTCGGCGCTGGCATCGCGGGAGCGCTGCACGATTGGACTATGACGGTGTGGGGCTGGGTCGTGACGTATCACGGTCTGCTGTTTCTCATCTCGGCGGGGCTGCGGCTTGTGTCGCTGGTCTGGCTCATCGGGTTGCATGAGCGGCACGCCTGGGGAGCGCGGGAGTCGCTGCGTTACATGGCGGGTGGAGTTTATTCGAATGTTCAGTTCGCGGTGTCGCTGCCGATGCGCGGCGCAGGACGGTTGACGCGGCTGACGTATCGGTTGCGAGGCGGAGAGAAGCGGAAGTAGCGGTGAGGGATTGAAACGACATGCGGCGCGGGCAGTGTGGAGTTGCGGCAACATCCGGCGGGCTACGGGATTTATGGACCGACGGCTCAGGGCACGGCGGATTGCGGTTAACTGCTGTTTCAGCGTGGTTTAGGAGTGGGACGTGAATTGGCTGCCATCTCTGGCACGGCCTTTGACCCTGCTAGGATCAGGGGAAGGACACCGGAATGAAGATGCGCTTGACGAAATTGACGCTGGTCGTCGCGGCTTTGCTGGTTGTCGGCTGTCAATCGAATGCGGCTGTCACGCCCGCTGCGCATGTCGCTGATCCCCTGCAAAATGAGCAGTTTTCGCGTCGCAGCCCGTATGCCGTGATGGACAGTCCGGCGATGCGTTACGCCCCCGCGGAGGCCGATGCGCAGACCCCGCCCTGGTGGTACGACCGCAACGATGCTCGCCTCAATGTCCGCACCAGCACCGGCGCCTCGGACACGACAACTTACACCGTTCAGCAGATCGACCGCCAGCAGGTTATCGGAGGCCGGGTGTACGACGTTTACCAGCGGAATCTGTACAGTTGGCGGGTGGGACGTGTCACGCAATAAACCGTAGATTCATCCGTTAAAGAATTATCCAGCAAGGTCTTGACGGGGCATATAAGCAATGGCATACTTGCTCGCGTCGTTGGGTTGCTGGCCAGTGTATAGGACTATTCGGGGCCGAAAGCAGGGTTGGCACGTCGCATTGCGAGTTTACACAAGTTGTTTTCTTATAGGCGAAGGAGTCCCATGGCGACCATCACGAAGAAGGAACTGATCGACCGCATTGCCGAAGCCACCGGCGAGACACGCGTCACAGTCAAGAAGATCTGCCAGAGCTTCCTGGACAGCGTGGTCGTCGAGCTTGGCCGCGGGAATCGCCTGGAATTCCGCGACTTCGGCGTCTTCGAGATCAAGCAGCGAGCCGCCCGCGTTGCCCAGAATCCCAAAACCTTGCAGCGCGTCAACGTCCCGCCGAAGCGCAGCGTCAAGTTCAAATCCGGCCGCATGATGAAGCAGGCCATGGTCTCCGCCGCTCAGCTCACCGCCACACCCGCTCCGACCAGCGCCTCCGCTGCGCCGCCGCGGGCCTGAGCCGCTCCATCCTTTAGCCCCTCAACCCCAAAGCCCACGGACAGCAGTCCGTGGGCGTTTCATTCCCAACCACATCGCCTCCCGACCGATGCACCAAACACAACCCAAGGCTCCCCGTGTCCCACTGGCTCGACCAACTCCGCGATGAATTCGCCCTCCGCGACCAGGTCCACCTGGCCCGGCGCCTCGTCCCCGTGGACCGCTGCGCCCGCCTCGTCCAGCGTCGCGGCCGCACCCTCATCAACCTCGCCGGCAACGACTACCTCGCCCTCGCCACGCATCCCCATCTCGCTCACGCCGTCGCCGATGCCGCCGCCCGCCTCGGCACCGGCGCCGGCGCCAGCCGTCTTGTGACCGGCCACCTCGCCGCGCACCACCAATTCGAATCCCGCTTCGCCGCCTTCAAGCACGCCCAGGCCGCGCTCCTGCTCCCCACCGGCTACATGGCCAACCTCGCCGTCCTCACCGCGCTCGCCGCGCCCGGCGACCTCATCTGCCTCGACAAGCTCAATCACGCCAGCCTCATCGACGCCGCACAAGCCTCCGGCGCCGAGGTCCGCGTGTATCCGCATCTGAACCTCGACAAGCTTGCACGCCTCCTGGAGCGCAGCCGCGCCGCCGGTTCGCGCCGCCGTTTCATCGTCACTGATTCGGTCTTCTCCATGGATGGCGACACCGCCGATCTCCCCGCGCTCTGCGACCTGCGCGACGAATACGATGCGATCCTCATCATCGACGAAGCCCACGCCACCGGCGTCCTCGGCCCCACCGGCGCTGGCCTCGCCGAAGAGCAGGGCGTCGCACACAAGATCGACATCACCGTCTCCACCGCCTCCAAAGCCCTCGGCTCCCTCGGCGGCCTCGTCACTGCCCCGCAAATCGTCATCGACACACTCGTCAACCACGCCCGCTCATTCATCTACACCACCGCCGTCCCGCCCACGCAAATTGCCGCGATCGATGCCGCGCTCGACGTCCTCACCGCCGAGCCCGAGCGCCGCGTGCGCCTCCGCATCCTCTCCTCATCCCTCCGCACGCAGCTCCAGCAAAAGGGTTGGCAAGTCCCCGACGGCGCCACCCCCATCATTCCTCTCATCGTCGGCGACCCCGCCTCCGCGCTCCGCCTCGCCGATCGCCTCGAAGACGCGGGCTTCCTCATCCCCGCCATCCGGCCGCCCACCGTTGCCCCTGGCTCCGCCAGGCTCCGCATCACACTCCGCTGCGATCTCCTCGACGAAGACCTCGCCCGTCTCGTCGAAACCCTCGGCTCCCCCCAAGCCCGAGTATGAGGCCGAATGTCTGCCCATGGAGGATTCCTCTGAATCCCCGCGGGCCTCTCCCTACCCAATTATTTCCAATCCCAAAATCTCAACTTCCCAAACGCGCTTCATATCAACTCCGTCACATCTGTGCGCCCCGTTTTCAACGCCAAAAGACGTCCGTCAAAAACATATCTCTGAAATTTCAAAATTTCGCGGTTTCCGAGGTACCTCGCAAGTGCCTCGATGCACTCATCAAGTACCCCAAACGCCTTCAAAAGTACCCCGCGTTAGGGTTGATGTTAGGTATGGTTTCGCCCATGCCAAACTCGCGCACGGATATGTCATACCCGAAATTTATTTTCACGTGCGCATGTTCGCAGCTCGGAGAATCGCGCTCCGCCGCCACGAACCGCCGCTCAAAAAAAAATCCCGGGCTTGCGCCGCGGGATGCTCGGGTTCGAATGCACTAAAGGTCCGTCAGACTCAGTGAGCCGTGTAGACGTGCGTCGATTCGTTGTAGCCGACGCCGAAGATCGCGTGGTTGGTGTTGTCCCACACCCAGCCGTCGGTCGCCGAGGATCCGCCCGCGCGGCTTGTGCCGGCGACGATCACCGATTTGGTCGTGAACGGATTCACCGGGCCGCTCTGCAGGTAGGGGCCGTACTTCGTGCCCGCCGCGCCGGCGACATCGGTCTTGGTGATCAGAGGCGTCCAGCCCGTCGTCACGAGATTGGGGTACACGCCGTTGTGCTGGTTCGAGTAAAGCTCCAGCGCGCCGCGGATGGTCTGCAACTGTGTGTCCATGTTGCTCGTCTGAGCGTTGACGCTGGCGTTGGTGAACTGCGGGATCACGATCGCCGCGAGGATGCCCAGGATCACGACGACGATCAGGATTTCAACCAGCGTAAAACCACGGTTCTTTGGCGAGCGCATCAGAGGACTCCTGTCAGAGTTATCAATTGGCACGGAAACCATCCCCCGGCCCGGGTACTCCCCGCGCCACACAAAGGACAACTCTGCTATCGCCCAATCTCCCTTGAGGGTTTACCCGGCGATCCCATAATTTCCTTGACGCCACGTCGGAAAATCTCGTAATACTCGCGGTCGGCTATGGTTACTGATCCCAAAACATTTTGCGGATTTGTTCAAAAAGAGTTCCAAAACGGCTCATTCCGTCCTGTGTGAACTGTTTAGCCGGCGGGCTTGCCCGCCGATGTGCGCGTCTCACACCCGCAATTCCGCATTCACCGTCGCCTTGAGCTTCGTCACCACCGCATCGACCTGCGTCGAGACTTCCTCATGCTGCAGCGTCCGGCTTGGGTCGCGGAAGATCATGCGCAGCGTCACCGACTTCCGGCCCGCCGGAACGGGCTTGCCGCGATACGTCGTCACGAAGTCCAATCGCTCCATCAGTGCCGGCCCGACATCGCGCACCGATTTCTCAATCACCGCCCAAGGCGTCGGCTCATCGACAATCACCGACAGGTCCCGCTCGATCGCCGGGAACCGCGACAGCGCAGCCGTCTGCGGCTGCGGCGGATAGTGAGCCGTCAGCAACTCGTAATCCAGTTCCGCGAGCACCACGGACGATGGCAGATCGAAAAGTTTCGTGATCGCCGCGCTCGCCGGGCCGTAGACGCCCAGCGTTTTGCCATCGACCGTCACTTGTGCCGCGTTTGTCGCCCAACCAATCGCGCCACCGGCCGGCGCGATCGTGTAGCGCCCGCCGAGCCCCAGCGCCGCAAACAATTCTTCAAGCGTGCCGCGCATCTCGCGCATCGCGGTCTCGGCCTTGTCACTATCAGCCAGCAGTGCGAGCTGGCGCCGATCCACATATTTTCCTGCGGTCTGGCCGAAGCTCTGCGCGACTTCGAAGAGCCGGACGCCGGAGTTGCCCGCGTCCTGGTTGCTCTTGCGCACCCCCAGCAGGCTCGGCAGGATGCTCGGCCTCAGCGCCGGCTCCGCCTTCTTCTTCTCCTCGTCAACCTTCACAAGGTCCAATTCGCCGCGGAACGGCTCGGCGTGCTTGGGCGGCAGGAAGCTGAACGTGATCGCCTCGTGATACCCGTGCGCGACGAGCACCTCGCCGATGATCCGCCTCGCCTCGACCGTCGCCTGCGGCCGCTTGGCGACGATGCGCATCGTCGGCTGATACGGGATGTGCGAATACCCGTGCATCCGCGCGATCTCCTCGACGAGATCGATCTCTCGCTTCAAATCCAGGCGATACGACGGGATCGTGCAACTGATCAAGTCGCTGTCCACGACGGGCGCGAGACCCAGCGCCGCGAGCAATTGGCCCATCAACGGCGTCGGCAGATCGATGCCGAGCACCGCGTTGCAGCGTTGCGGACGCAGTTGCACGATGCGGTGGGGCGGCGGCGTCTCGCCCACGGCGACCACGCCGGGGGCCAGCAACCCGCCCGCCAGTTCGACAATGAGCTGCGCAGCCCGCTTGCTCGCCAGTTCCACACCGTGCGGATCGACGCCCCGCTCGAATCGATAGCTCGAATCGCTCGCCAATTTCAGCGCCCGCCCCGTCGAGCGCACGCTCAGCCGATCGAACCGCGCCGATTCCAGCAGCACATCCACCGTCGCATCGCTCACTTCGCTGTCGAGCCCGCCCATGACACCGGCCACCGCCTGCGCTTTCGCGGCGTCGGCGATGACGAGCATGTTCGCTGTGAGCTTCAGTTTCGAGCCGTCAATCGCGTTGAACATTTCACCGGCCGCCGCGCGGCGGACGACGATGCGACGTCCCGCGAGCTTGCCGAGATCAAAAGCGTGCAGCGGTTGACCGAGTTCGTGTAGCACGTAGTTCGTTACGTCCACGACATTGTTGATGGGCCGCAGGCCGATGGTCGTCAGACGCTCGGCGAGCCAGGCGGGCGACGGGCCGATCTTCACGCCGCGGATGACGCGCGCGGTGTAGAGCGGGCAAAGGTCGGCCGCCTCATTCGTGACGGTCGTCATCGTCGAGACGCCGGCGCCCACGGCCCCCGGCTCGCGGATCTCGGGCGCCTTGAGACGCCGCCCCGTGGCCGCGGCGACCTCGCGCGCGACACCGACGTGACTGAGGCAGTCGGGCCGATTGCTCGTGACCTCGACCTCCAGCACCGTGTCACTGCCGACCACGGTGACGGAGTCGATGGGGAACCCGACGTTCGTCAGGACGCGTTCCGCCTCCTCCGCGGTGACGGGGCGGTCGAGATAACTGTTCAACCATGCAAGGCTGGTCTTCATAAGTCCGACAAGATTACGGCCTCGCGCGGAGATGCTCAAGTTCACGCTCCCCTCGCGGACTCGGGTCGCGGCTAAACGGTACAATCGCCGCATGGCTGACGCGGTGAACAAATCGGGTCGCAAACCCGGGCGCGGGATTCGGCCTTGGCTGCTGATCCCCAAGGTGCTTTGCGTGGCCATCGTGTTCGGCGGGCTGGTGGCGGCCCTGGCCATCTCGATGCGCGTCCATCAGGCGACGCCCCGGCAGTGGCTCGTGGTGATCAGCGACCTCAACTGGATCTTCACCCGCGCCATCGTGCCCGGGCTGCTGGGCTCGATCGGGTTTGGCATCGCGCTGCTCATGCAGCACCCGCGCGAGCTGATCAGGATGCGATGGCTGCGCCTCAAACTGCTGCTGCTCGTCGTGGGCCTGCCGACGCTGCACCTATGGATGTCGCATCTTCTGAGCGGAATGCGGGAGTCCGCGACCGAAGCAGAGAAACTGACCAACATGCTTGGCGAACCGGTCAGGCTCGAACACTGGACTCAGTTTCGCATCGGCCTGGTCATCGGCGTGGCGACTGTCGCATTGATCATCTGCATCGGTCGGCAGAAGCCGCGGCTCGGTCAGAGATACGGGACGCCGTCGCGCGACGTCAGCAAGGGAGATGAAACATGAAGCGATGCGTTTTGATTCTGGCGTTCGTGTTGAGCGGATGCGCCGCCGGCGGGGGAAGCGCGACGCCGCAAGCGGTGGACCTGATTGTGCCGGGCGTGCCGTCGCCGTTGGAGATTGAGTTGCGCGCATTGTCCAAGGATGGCCGCTCGACGTATTACAAACTGCATCGCGATGGGACGCTGGAATTCGGCGGGGGCGGTGATGCGATCGTCCGCGCGAGCAAACCATGCGGAACGGTCACCGCCGCGCAGGCACAGCAGCTCTGGGCCATCGTGCAGAATCGCAAGTTGCTCGACGCCAAGGGCCGGATGTTCGCGAAATCCGAGAAGGTATCCTATGAAGCGAGATTCCGTGCCGGTGAGGTGTCGGCTGGCTACAGCACGGTCGATCAGGAAGTGCCCGGCCTCGATGAACTCGACGCGGCGCTCTTCAAGATGCAGGCGGCGATGCGTTACAAGGATGTGCTCACGCCGCTGGACATCAAGCTGCAGGAGCAGCGTGAACGCAAGGAAGCGGAGAAGGCGAAGGGGCCTTGATCGCGCGTGATGCGGTTCCCACCTCTCCCTCCCAGGGAGAGGTCGGCGAGTCTTCGAGCCGGGTGAGGGTGAGACGTGAAGATTTGCAATGTGCGTTCTCGCGACGGGCACACGACGTCTCGACAATTAGACCATCACCCCGGCCCTCTCCCTGATAGGGAGAGGGGGCCGAACCGCGCCGACGAAATAAAGCCGACGGGCAGATCAGTTCCGCCGCGTGTGGCGAGGTCGGCGAGAACCTCGCCGATGACGCTGGCGAACTTGAAGCCGTGGCCGCTGAAGCCGCAGGCGGAGAGGCGGGTGGGGGCTTGGCAGGGGGCGTCTCCGGTGGCGGGAATGCCGTCGATGACGAAGTGCGAGTCGGGGCTGATGGTGTACATGCAGATGTGCATGTGATCGAGCGGTCCGTCGGCGGCGGGGAGGTAGCGCTGGAGCGCGGGTCGGAAGTCCTGTTCATCCTCGGCGTGGGGTGTGCGGTCGATGGTGTCGGGATTGGCACGCGGGCCGGGCAGGTGGCGCGCGATCTTCAACCTAGTTTCACCCGAGCGCATCGGCATACCGTAATAAACACCGGGGTATCCCGCGCGGCCGGTCGGCTCCGCCTCGATCGCCCAGCAGGGAAATCTGCCGAGCTGGAATAATGCCGCATCATGCGGCGTGACCCAGCCCATGATCTGTCGCGTTACGATCAGTTCGACCGGCAGCGGCGGGGCGGTTGCAGTGGTCCACGCGCCGGTCGTGAAGATGATGCGCTTCGCTTCGAATGTGCCGCGGTCGGTCGTGACGGTTACGCCGTCTTTCGTTTCGGTGAATCGGATGAGCTTTTCGTTGTCGTGAATCTCTGCCCCGTGACGCCGCGCGAGATCGACGTGCGTGGCGATCGCCAATTCGCTGAGCAGGAAACCCGCTTCGGGCTCGTACATGCCGATGTAGTTTTCGGGCAGCGTGAACTGGGGGAAACGCCGTGCGATGTTCGCGCGGCTCAGTTCCTCGTGCGGCAGGCCGTACTGTTTCGCCGATCGCAGAGAGCCAGCAATGAACTCCGCGCCGGGGGCGCCCATGTAGAGCCCGCCGGTGCGGTGGAGCAGCTTCTTGCCGGACTCCGCTTCGAGTTCATCCCAGAGTTGATACGCGCGGCGGAGCAGCGGCACGTAATCGGGGTGTTCGTAGTACGCGAGCCGGATCATCCGCGTCTGCCCGCCGGATGAGCCCAGGCCGTGCGCGATGTTGAATTGTTCGATGCCCAGCACGCGGACGCCGCGCTTCGCCAGGTGATAACACGCGCTGCTTCCCATCGCGCCGACGCCGATGACGATGACGTCGAAGCGTGCGCTCATTCGTCTTCTTTGAATTGTGCCCACGTCGGGTGCTGGCGTTTGGGGCCGAGCTTTTCGGAGACGGTGCGGCCGGTGCGCATGAGCTGGACGGTGAGGGCGAATTTCAGGTCGTCGGGGACGGTGATTTTCACGTTGAGCGGGTCGCCGGCGACGACGTGGACGGCTTCGCCAAGAGCTTCGACGAGGCCGGCGTCGTCGGTGATCGCGGCGGTGTTGGCTTTGCCGGCGGTGATCTGGGCGTAGGCTTTTTCGAGGAGCTTTCGCTCGAAGATTTGCGGGGTTTGGATGAGCCAGAGGTTGTTGCGCGGGATGGTTTCAGTGACACGGTAGGCGTCGATGGGGGATTTTCCGGCGGAGCCGAGGATCGCGTCGATCGGGTCGGCGGAGGGCTCGGCGGCGGGGACGGGCTCGGTGCGTTTGACGGTCGCGCTGACGGTGATACCGGGGATGACGGCGGGGAATTTGGCGGCGGCCTCGACGACGCGATCGATGAGCGCGGCGCTGGTGACGGGACGCGCGGCGTCGTGCACGGCGATGTGGGTGATGTTCGCGTCGAGGGCGCTGATGGCGTTGAGCACGGTTTCCCAGCGCTCCTTGCGGCCGCCGGCGACGATGCGGGCGCCGAGAAGCGCGAGCTTGTCGGCCCAGCGGAATTTAAATGCGTCGAGGTTGTCCGGATCCGCGGCGACGATGATCTGCGTGATGAGCGGCCGGTTGGTGAAGAGCTCGACGGAGCGGAGTAGGACGGGCTTGCCGTCGAGGTCGGCGTCGAGTTTGGAAACGGTCTTGCCGCCCAGCGGGGAATCGGCGAGGAAGCGTTTGGATTGTCCCGCGGCGGGGATGATGACGGCGATGCGTGTGTCGGTGAGCATGGGTGTAAGGCTATCGCGCCGGGCGTGTGGATGCCAGAACGCGCGGGGCAAGTGGCGGCTCAAGTGCGGCATGCGGAGCGACGATGCGTGATGTGGATGCTATAGTGTGTGGCTTGGTAGATCTTTGATAATTCGGGGCCGACCGGTATCGACCGGACAAGCCCGTCATATCGTGGCACGTCGAGGCGTACGCTGGCCGCGTTAAAAGCGTACAAAAACACAAATGCCAACGACCATGTCGCTGGTCGAATCGGCTTCGCGCCGGTTCGTCTCGCCGCCTAAAGTGCGGTGACATCTCCCGCCAAGTGCGCCTGAGCGCGGCGTCGGGGTGTAAAACAGTCAGGCTCGCCGAGAGTGGCTCCACACCGCTTACCGGCTAAAAAATAGTGCGGATAGGATCGAGCGCATGCTGCTGCTGGCAGTCGCCGGTCCGAAATCAAATCAGCAGATACACGTGTAGAAGCGATATGCCGACTGTCTCGGGACGGGGGTTCAATTCCCCCCGGCTCCACTTTTATCTCAGCCCCGGTTTCCCTGCGGAAGTCGGGGCTTTTTTTTGAGGGCGGTTTGATGGCCCTGAGTGATGCGTTTGAAA
>JAYVTU010000107.1:0-4209 GCA_043788485.1 Planctomycetota bacterium | reverse complement strand
CGGGATCGCGTTGATCTGGTATTTGAGGGTGATCTCGCGGTTGGCGTCGGTGTCGACCTTGCCGACCTTGACGCGGCCCTTGAATTCCTGGGCGAGCTGATCGATGGTCGGGGCGAGCATGCGGCAGGGCATGCACCACTCGGCCCAGAAATCGACGAGGACGGGCTGATCCGAGGAAAGCACCTCGGCCTGGAAGTTCTGATCTGTCAGTTCAAGCACTGCATCGCTGGCCATGGCGGAAGCTCCTTGTAGAGCGGCATTGTAGAAACGGTTAGTCACGCTATCAAGGGAGGCAGAGATTTAACCGCGAAGGCGCGAAGGACGCGAAGAAGAAAAGGCGGGGATTTTTAACGCAGAGAACGCAGAGAACGCAGAGAACGCAGAGAATGAAAAGGCATCTGAATTGAAAACCATTCCTGATCGTGCTCTGCGTCCTCTGCGTTAAAACATCTTCTCCCTTCTTCTTCGCGTCCTTCGCGCCTTCGCGGTTAAACGGTCTTGAAAATTCCACGCTGTCTCATAGCCCACGCCACGTCGGCGGCTTGGCGGTTGAGGGGGATGTCGTGGACGCGGAAGAGTTTGACGCCGGCGGCGACGGCGAGGGCGGTGGTGGCGGCGGTGGCGGGGGCGCGGTCACGGGAGTCGGCGGAGTTGACGAGGTCGCCGAGGAATTTCTTGCGGGACGTGCCGAGCATGACGGGGAAGCCGAGGGCGACAAAGCGGTTGAGGTTCGCCAGCAGCGTCCAGTTGTGTTCCGCGGTTTTGCCGAAGCCGATGCCGGGGTCGAGGATGATCGATTCGCGCGGCACGCCGGCGGCGATCGCGGCCTCGGCGCGTTGTCGCAGGAAATCCGCGACCTCGGTGACGACATCGCGGTATTGCGGGTTGTTCTGCATCGTCGCCGGTTCGCCCTGGCGGTGCATGAGGATGATCGGCACACGCCGGGCGGCGGCGAGCGGGAGCATCGTGGGATCGTCGAGGCCCGCCGACGTGTCATTGATGATCGACGCCCCGGCGTCGATCGCAGCGGAGGCGACGGCGGCGAGCGTGGTGTCGATGCTCAGCGGCGCCCCCGGCACCCCCGGAAGTTCCGCCGTGAGACGGCGAATGATCGGCAGCACGCGGCGAAGCTGTTCATCGGCTCCGGTGCGCTGAGAGCCGGGGCGCGTCGATTCCCCGCCGATGTCGATGACATCGGCGCCCTGAGCCACCATCTCCGCGGCGCGTCGGACGGCGTGGTTCACATCGGCGTAGAGCCCGCCATCGGAGAAGCTGTCGGGCGTGACGTTGAGGATGCCGACGATGCGCGGGCGATCGAGATCGAGACGTTGATAGTTGGCGAGATTGAGGTGCATCGGAACACGGATTGTAAGGCATCAGCACAAATTACGACGGCGCGTTGATGTTGAATCGAGGGAATAAAAAAGCACCCGGCGAGTGCCGGGTGCTTTGCGTGGGTCTCAGTCGCAGGATGAGGCGTTACGGAGCAATCGCCTTCTGGATCGCCGCTTCGAGGGCTTCCTTCTTGGCGCCGCCGGGAAATTTCTGGACGACCTGGCCGCCCTTGATGATGAGCAGCGTCGGGATCTGCTGGACATCGTACTTGTCGGTGGTCTTGGGGTTCTTGTCGATGTCGAGCTTGCCGACCTTGATCTTGCCCTTGAACTGCTCGGCGATCTGCGAGACGACGGGGTCCTGCACCTTGCGCTCCGGGGCCCAGTCGCCCCAGAAGCTGACGAGCACGGGCTTGTCGCTCTTGAGCACATCGGCCTCGAAGGCGGCATCGGAGAGCGTCGCGACGTTCGGGTCGGCGGCGGCGGGGGCGGGCTTGCCACCGGCGGGGCCGGCCTTGTCGGGAGCGGGCTCGGCATCGGGCACGGCGAACTCATCGGCGTGCTGCGCCTTGTCGATTGCCTTCTTGACGCCGACGATCACCGCCATGGGCACGAAGAGCCGATTGCCCGCTCCGCCCGCGGCGACGGAGGTGCTGACGGCGATGGGCGGCAGGCTGGCCGGCAGGTCGGGCACGTAGGCCGGTGCGAAGTTCTTGACGAGCTTCACCGCGGTGTCGATGCCGATGAACATCTCCATCACGCGGTTGGGCAGCAGATTCTTACGGACGTTGACGATACCGGGGTCGGCGTCCATCTTGCCGCTGCCGTCGGAGGATTCGATCGCGGCCTTGAGCTGAATGGCATCGGCGCCGGCGGCGAGGATGACAGCCTTGTCCGTCGCGACCATCAGTCCGCCCATGTCCTGCATGAGCAACATGGAGGCGACGGGGTTGCCGGCGATGCCCGGGGGCGGAGTGGGGCCAAGGTCGAGCTTGATGGAGAACTTGTCCACATTGAGCCCGGCGACCTGCATGATGTTTTCCTGCACGCCGGCCTTGTACGCCATGCCCGACTTCTCATCGAGCTTCAGGCCGTCCATCTTCTTGAACGTCTCGCGGTTGGCCTTGAGCAGCTCGGCGGGCTTGTCGGTGGGGTAGACGGCGACGGAGTTGTTGAAGGTCGGCGGAGCGCCGCCGGCGAAGTCGGGAGCGTAGAACGCCTGCTGCACCTCATCACCGACAAGGTCCATCGTCGCCGCAGAGTCCTTGATGATCTTGCCGATCGGCTGATCGGCGGGGGTCGCGTCGCCCAGAGCCTTCATCCACTGCTTGAGCGGCAGGGCCTTGAGGTTCATCGTGGTGGCGAACAGATACGGCCGGCTCGGCAGGCGGTTGAGCGACAGCGGTGCGGAAGGGGCGGTGCCGAACGTCGTCGCGAGGGGCGAGCCGGGCTTGAACTGGCCGCTGAAGGACATGCCCACGCCGTCATTGCTCACATCGATGCCCAGGATCACCGATTGACCGTCGGCCAGCACGTTGTCGATCACGCGGCGGTAGATGTCCAGCCACGCGATCGCCATGCCCGTCATCGCGTCGGGGTTGTTCTTGAGCCCGTTGACCGCCTCATCCATCGCCTTCTTGAGCTGCGGCCTCAGCGCCGGCCCGAGCTTCGCCATGTCCACATACACCAGCGCATCGGACGTGCTCAGCACGCTGCCGCCGATCGCGCCCGAAGCCGCGATCAGCCCGTTGTCCGCCGGGGCCTTGTACGCCTCGACCTCTTCCTTCTTCTCACCGATCACCGCGTACTTGTCGGCGGACTTGATGAAGTTCTGCTTGCCTTCGATCTGGATCGTGGCCACGCCCGCCGCGTCCAGGTTCTCGCCGAAGTTGCCCAGGAACGCCTTGTAGTCCGTCACCGGAACGAACGCCAGACCCGTCGGCTCATCGGGGCTCGGCCCCTCGGCGCCGGGCTTGGGCGATTTTGGTGCGTGCTCGATGTGCGGCTTGTCGGCATCGGGGATCGGCACAAACGTCAGCGCCACCGCGCCCGCGCCATTGTCATCCACGCCCTGCATCATCCCAAGCTGCGTCTTGAGCATCGCCAGCGGGTCCATGCCCGGCGGAAGCCCGAGCTGGCCGGCCAGCAGGTTGTACTTCTCGGTCAGCGCCGAGAGCTTGGGGATCAGGATGAATATCTTCGTGTCCGCCGGAAGTGCCTTGATCACCGGCGCGGGGTCGCCGGCCCGCAGTGGCACAGCCGCCACGAATAGCATGACCACGACCAGTGCCAGCCGCTTCAATTGACGCATCGCATCTCTCCAGTGTTCAAGACAGAAAGGTTCACGCGGCTCGTTCCGCGAAGGGTTTATCGTAGCATACGTACCAGACGCCAACCAATCGGTTGCACCCCGATTGCTGTATCCCCAATTGATGCCGAACATTCGCTCTTGCCGATCCATTGCACCATGCCAAGCACCGACGCCACGCCGACCGCCGCCGCCAACCCGCCCCCGCGCTGCACCTCCTGTGGCCAACCCGCCCCCATCCTCTACATCCACGGCCACGGCCAGTGCTCCATCTGCGGCACCAACACCGAACCCTGCTGCAGCGGAGCCGCCTGCCCCTCACCGCCCAGCACAGACTAACCTGACCCCGCCCCCGCGTTCCACTCTTTTCACATCAGTTTCACCGCAATCGCAACTTCCACGCCCAATTCTCGCAAGCCCGGCGAAGCGGCCCCCGAATCCCCGCGTGCCTCCCGAGGTCACCCCCCGTGCGCACAAACCTGTCGACCGGACATTTTCACCCCCTCCCCCCGCGCGCTTTTTTGCGAACTCCCCGCCGAACCTCCCGTTTTAACTCCCCGCCGATTC
>JAYVTU010000106.1:0-12023 GCA_043788485.1 Planctomycetota bacterium | reverse complement strand
CTTCCGCCTGCGGCTAGAAAGGAAAAAATTCCTTGATAGCCGCAGGCGGGAGCCGGCGGGGCAGAAGCGCACGGACAAATGCGATACGTGAATCGGGTTCGCTATTTTGAGTTGGCGAGATTGACGCCGCCGTTGCCGTGGATGGGCAGGAGAACGGCGTCGCGGATGTCTTCGGAGTCGTTGTGGTTGAGGGTTGGCGGTTTGCCGGGGTTGGACTTCCGGGGGTCACCGCGAGCGTAGATGTTGTCGTTGGCCGGTCCCTGGAACGGGTCGCCCGCGAATTGGACGTGGCCGTCGCCGTACATCACGTTCTGGCCTTGTCCGCCGTGATGGGTGCTGTTCTCGACTTGCTCCACTTCACGGATCTGTGCTCCTTTGATTAGCGAATGACGGGCGGGCGTGGCGTTGGAATCGTTGTCGTTGTCATCAGCCATGTAGACCCAGTCGGAACCGGCAGAAGCGTTCCAGGAAACCGTGGTCACGGGATCGTACATGTCCTGCACCGAGTAACTTAAGTTCTTGGGGCTGGCGAAGTCGTGGGAGTTTTGGACGCTGGCAGTCTGTATCGTGTCGGGTGTTTCCGACGATCCGGGGCAGATGAAGATTTCCGGCTTGGCGATACCCTGGTTGACGATCGCCCAGAGATTCGCGGTGACGTTGTCTTCGAGCGTGGCGCCTTTGCCGGTGGCGCGGTCGCCCTCCTTGAAGCCGATGGCGTGGCCGCCCTTGGCATCGGGTTTGGGTGGTGTGCCGACGAACGGGAACATGTTTTGGTAAGACACCGAGTAGGCATTGAACCCCTGGTAGATACTGGCCATGTGCGTGGCGCATGCTGTCCGCCTCTCCAACTCGCTTGCGCCGAATACGGAGCACCCGACGATCAGTATGGCGAAGACGCATACGCCAACAACGACCAGTAAGTCGACAAGTGTGAAGGCGGAGGAGCGGGAGACACTATGTTTTCGGAGTGTGTAAGACATACGAATCGCCTTTCAAGAATGGGGTACAAAGCACAATGGTTGTAATGTTAACTCCGGGATGAGGTATTGCAATGGGAATCCGGAGCGCGAAGCCGCAAGCGGCGGGAGGTGGGATGTGGGCGTGGAGCGCACGATGTGTTCTTGTGCACCCTCACCCGGCTCGCGGACTCGCCACCCTCTCCCCGGGGGAGATGGGGCGCGCACGGAAGTGTCGCGCATGGATGTGTCGCGGTGTGTCCGGAACGTGTCCGACCCGTTTTCCCTGATACGGATGTAATCAGTTGGATTCACGACCTTAAGGCGCGGAATCGGGGGGTGGGGGGGAGGGGGGGCGGACAGGCGGCGACGCGCGGGTGCGCACAGAGGTGACGTGAGAAGGCGACCCCGGGGATTCGGAGGACCTCATCCCCGGGCTTGGGGACCCACGGACTGCTGTCCGTGGGCTTCGGGGGCTTTCCTGTTGGGTGGGCGGCGCGTACATTATTCACCCCGGCTTGCGGCGGCGCCTTGGGTGGCGCTGGCGCGGGATGGGCGAACACCTTTGATGATGGATGGAGCTGATTATGACCACGACGACCGCGACCGCTGGGCAGGCGATCACTTGCACGGGCGGGAAGCTGACTGTTCCGACGCATCCGATCCTGCCCTTCATCGAGGGCGATGGGACGGGGCCGGACATCTGGGCGGCGTCGGTGCGGGTGATGGATGCGGCGGTGAGCAAGGCTTATGGCGGGAAGCGGAAGGTGGCTTGGATGGAAGTGCTCGCTGGGGAGAAGGCGTTCCACAAGACGGGCAACTGGCTGCCCGATGAGACGATCGCGGCATTCAAGAAGTATTTGGTGGGGATCAAGGGCCCGCTGACGACACCTGTGGGCGGCGGGATCCGGTCGCTGAACGTGGCGCTGCGGCAGATGCTGGATTTGTATGTGTGCCTTCGGCCGGTGCAGTACTTCAAGGGTGTTCCGACGCCGGTGAAGAAGCCGGAGGCGGTGGACATGGTGATCTTCCGTGAGAACACGGAAGACATTTACGCGGGCATCGAGTTCCAGGCGGGGACGGAAGACGGCGCGAAGTTCCGCAAGCTGCTGGCGGAGAATTTCCCCAAGGCGTTCACGAAGGTGCGCTTCCCGGAGACGACGAGCTTCGGCGTGAAGCCCGTGAGCAAGGAGGGGACGCAGCGGCTGGTCGCGGCGGCGATCGATTACGCGATCGCCAACGGCAAGGATTCGGTGACGCTGGTGCACAAGGGCAACATCATGAAGTTCACGGAGGGCGGGTTCCGTGATTGGGGATATGAACTGGCGACGACGAAGTATGGCGGGAAGGTGATTGATAAGGGGCCTTGGGTGAAGATCAGCGTGGGCGGCAAGGAGATCACGGTGAAGGATGTGATCGCCGATGCGTTCCTGCAGCAGATCCTGACGCGGCCGGCGGATTACAGCGTGATCGCGACGCTGAATCTCAATGGCGATTACATCAGCGATGCGCTGGCGGCGCAGGTCGGCGGGATCGGCATCGCGCCCGGTGGGAACATTAACTATCACAGCGGGCACGCCATCTTCGAGGCCACGCACGGCACGGCTCCGAAGTACGCGGGGCTCGACAAGGTGAACCCCGGAAGCGTGATCCTGTCGGGTGAGATGATGTTCCGCTACCTGGGCTGGACGGAGGCGGCGGACCTGATCGTCAAGGGGATGAACGGAGCGATCGCGGCCAAGAAGGTGACCTACGACTTTGCCCGCCTGATGGACGGCGCGATCGAGGTCAAGTGCAGCGAGTTCGGCGACGCGGTGATCAAGGCGATGTGAGCGGCGCGGCGGCGCGGCGCACGTGGAAACGTCTGCCGTGTGATAGGATTCTGCCCATGCGATACCAAAGCCCGATCGAATACAACCAGGCACGCATGCACGCCGCGGCGGTTTACTGCTCAGACGGCCGCATGGGTGAGCACTTCGACGACTTCCTGCAGAATGGTCTGCAGCTGCCGCGGTATGACCGCGTCGCGCTGCCCGGCGGGCCAGCGTGTATGGCCGGTTACACGCAGGCGGCGCTGGAGCAGCAGTCCATCGTCGACGAGCTCAAGTTCCTCGTGGACGTGCACGGCCTGGACCGCATCGTGCTCATCAGCCATTCTGGATGCGCGTTCTACAGCTCGCGGCTCAACGCCACCGACAAGATCATGGAGACGCTGCAGAAGGCGGACCTCATCCGCGCGGCCCATTACGCGCGGCAGATCACCGCGGTCGCCAACGTCGAGGCGTACCTGGCCCGCCGCACCGACAAGAGCGTGGTCTTCGAGCCCGTCTCCATCGAGTGACCATGCGGATCGCCTACATCACCGACACGCACCTGGGCGCGGCCGCCGAGGATTGGCATCAGCAGCCACGCTGGGTCGGTGGCGTCCCCGCGCTGATCCGGCGTCTGCGGCTGTGGTGTGATGAGCAGGACGTGGGCCTCGTGATCCACGGCGGTGATGTCGTACACGTCGCGACGTACTCGCAGATCCAGCTCGCCGCGGCGTTGCTCGGATCGCTGGGCCGGCCCGTGATGGTGAGCCTCGGCAACCACGACCTGACCGAAGCGGACTCGATGGACAATTGGCGCCGCATCGCGGGCCAGCAGCGGAATATGTTCGTCGAGGACACTCACTTGCCGTTCGACGACTGCGATGTGATCGTGATGAACAATCACTGGTCGAGCGCCGAGGCGAGCGGGATGCACTGGACCGGCGCCAAGCCTTACGCGGAGTTCGTCACGACTGAGCAGCTCGCGTGGCTCGATAAGGCGTTTGCCGCGCAGCGGTCGAAGCCGGCGATCCTTGCGATTCACAGCCCGATCGACGCGCTGCCGCCGGAGCTCACGGGCATGGACACGATGTACAAGGTGCCTGACGCCGCCTATGCCGCGGCGATGCACGAGCTGTTCGTGCGTCATCCCCGCGCCCGCCTCGTCCTCGGCGGGCACAACCACGTGACGCACGCCATCCGCCACGGCGACCGCGTGGATCTGAGTACCTCGTCGCTGACCGAAGTGCCGTTTCAGTTGCGGCTCATTGACGTGTTGCCGGATCGCATCGACGTGACGACGCCGACGCTTGGTCCGGGACCGGAGAATCTGGTGATCGATGCGGCGCGGGCGTGGACCACTGGGCGGGAATCGGATCGCACAATCAGTCTTTAATACACGCCGGAAATATCATACGGTCGCGACATCGCGGATGAGGCTCGCCCGCGCATCGCTGATCGCGATCTCGTGGCGTTTGCGATCGATGAAGTAATTCACCTTCGTGTAACCAGCGGCCTCCAGCAGATCGTAAGCCCGCTCGAAGTCCGCTGCGACGCGTTCCGGGACGTGTGCATCGGCGCCGACGACGACGGGAATCCCGCGCTCGTGCATCATCGCGAGCATGGTCGGGTTCGGGTTCATCTCGGGATAGCTCTTGTTGGCGCCCGACGTGTTGAGCTCCATCGCGGTCCCCGTGGCGGCGATGCGGTCGAGGCAAGTGCGGATCGCCAGGTTCGTCGCGATGTGTTTCACATCCCAGCTCGTCACATACATGTTCTTGATCAGGTCGGGGTGCGAGATGGTGTCGAAGAGCCTCGTCTCCGCGGCCTCGGCGAGCTGATCGAAGTAATTCGCCTGCGTCTGGAGCGGATCACCGTCGACGACGAACTTCCGCCGCCAGATTCCCAGGAACGGGTGGATGGAGCCGATCACGTAGCTGAGGCCCATCGTGTCGATCTGCTGGCGGACGTGGTCGGTGTAGCCCGGGAAGTAGTCGCACTCAAGGCCGAGCCGCACCTCCAGCTTGCCGCGGAAAGCGTCGGCGGCCTGTTGGACGATGTCGCGGTACTGCGGCACCTCGGATTCGAGCATCCGGCCGGAGTGGCCGTAGGTCTCGGGCATGGGGTTGTGGCAGGTGAAGGTGATGCCGCGCAGGCCGCGGCGCATGGCCTGCGCAGCGTAGGCGATCGGCTCGCCCTCGGCGTGGCGGCAGAGCGGCGTGTGGCAGTGCGTCTCGTAAACCAGAGGCTGCATATCAGGCGTTCCCGGTGCGGTCAGGCATTGTTGCGACGCTCGGGCCGCCCGTCCAATCCCGCCCAGCGTCTTGCTTGCCCAGTGCCCAGCGAATATCGTCAACACTATGAGCGAATCCACACCCGCCCCCGCGACCGATCCTTTGGCCGATCCCGCCAAGGCCGAGCCTGAGATCGGCGAATCGACGATCCTCATCGTCGACGACAATCCGCAGAACCTCGAGCTGCTGCAGGCGTACCTCGAATCGCTGCCCTGCCGAATCCTCAAGGCGCACGACGGCGTCGAGGCGCTGAGCGTCGTCTCACGTGATCAGCCGGACCTGATCCTGCTGGATGTGATGATGCCTCGCATGAGCGGCTTCGAGGTGTGCAAGAAGCTCAAGAGCGATCCGCAGACGCGGTCGATCCCCGTGATCATGGTCACCGCGCTCAACGAGCTGGGCGACATCGAGCGCGGCGTCGAATCGGGCACCGACGACTTCCTGACCAAGCCCGTCAAGAAGCTCGAGCTCATCACCCGCGTCAAGAGCATGCTCCGCGTCCGCCACCTCAAGCGCGAGCTGGATCGGCACATCGCCTACAAAGAGCAGATCGAGCAGCCGAAGCCCGATTCGGAATGACCGAAGCGGCATTCGTCACGCGTCAATCGGCTCCACTACCATTCAAGGATTTCCGATGATGAAGAACCTAAGCGTTCTCGCGGGTGTTGCCGCCCTGATCGCCGTCGCCGCCTCGATCACTTTCGCCAAGGATCCCATGGACTATCGCACACTCTCCACGCGTCCCGATCGGCAGATCGTCCAGCTCACCAACGGCCTGGTCATCATCGCCCAGCGGATCCCGACCTCACCGGTCGTCACCGTGCAGTGCTACGTCAAGACCGGCTCGATCTTCGAGGGCCAGTACAACGGCGCGGGGCTCAGCCACTTCCTCGAGCACCTCGCGGCGTCGGGCTCGACGACGCACATGACCGAGGAGCAGGACCACGAGATTCTCGGCCGCATCGGCGGGCAGACCAATGCATCGACGAGCCTCGACAACGTGCGCTACTACATCAACACCTCAGCCGAGCACGCCCCGGAGGCGATCGGCCTGGTCAGCGACTGGATGATGAACACGAACATCACGGAGAAGTCGTACATCCGCGAGCGCGACGTGATCCAGCGCGAGTTCGCCATGGGCGACGGCGAGCCCAGCCGCATCTTCTGGAAGCTCTTCCAGGGCGCCCGCTACCAGTCGCACCCCGCCCGTCACCCGACGATCGGGTACCTCGACGAGTTCCTCAAGATCAGCCGCGAACAGATCACCGCGTTCTATCACCAGATGTATGTGCCGAACAACATGGTCTTCATCGTCGTCGGCGATGTCGATCCCGAGACGACGATCAAGCAGGTCACGGCTCTCTGGAAGGGCGCCCAGCCGGGCAAGCTGCCTGGCATCGTGTTTCCCATCGAAAAGCCGATCAATCAGCCGCGAGATGTGACGGGCTACGCCGACATCGACCGCCCGCGTCTGCGTCTGGCCTGGCCCAGCACACGTCTCGGCGCCGAGCATGATTACGCGCTCGATCTCCTCGCGCAGGTTCTCGGTCAGGGTGAACTGAGCCGGCTCGCACAGACCGTGCGCAACGAGCAGCAACTCGCGACATCGATCATGGCCTACAACACCAGCCACAGCTGGGGCGAAGGCTTCTTCGGCATCGACGCGGTCGTCGGCAAGGACAAAGAGGACGAGACCCGCAAGGCGATCCTCGCACAGGTCGATCGCATCAAGACGTTCGGCATCACCGACGATGAGCTGCAGCGTGCCAAGAGCAAGACGATCGCCAACGCCGTCTACACCAGCCAGACCGCGCAGGACACCGCGGAGCGTCTCGCCGAGGATTTCATCAACACCGGCGATCCCGACTACCTGCAGAAGTATGTCGATGCGATCAAGGCGGTCACCGCGAAGCAGATTTACGCCGCGGCCGACAAGTTCCTGCAGCCCAGCCGCCTGATCACGATCAAGCTCCTGCCCTCGCAGGGGAAGATCGCCCCGCTGACGCGTCCGACCGATGAGCCGAAGGACGCGTTCAAGCGTGAGGGCCAAATCGAGCTCATCGACCTGGACAACGGCAGCCTGGTCCAGAAATTCCAGGCCATCCAGCAGAAAAATGAGAAGGTCGCGTCGGCGGAGGTCGGCAAGATCCAGATGTACAAGCTGCCCAACGGCCTGCGCGTGCTGGTGCAGCGTGACACACGCCTGCCGATGGTCGCGATGCAGTGGTACCACCTCGGCGGCCTGCTGGCTGACGAGTCGGGCAAGGAAGGCGTGGCCAATGCGACGGCGCTGATGATGATGCGCGGCGCGGCCGGCCGCTCCGCCGACGACATCTCACGCGAGCTAGAGGAGCGCGGCGCGATGATGGGCGCGGAGTGCGGCAACAGCACCTACTTCGTCAGTGCTCAGGCGCTGGCGAAAGACTGGACAAATGTGCTGCAGCTCATGTCCGACGTCGTGCAGAAGCCCGAGTTCCCCGAGGCCGAGTGGGGCAAGCTCAAGCCCCGCCTGCTCGCGGCGATCGATTCGCAGAACGACCAGTGGTACACGCAGCTCCGCATGGGATTCCGCAACGCGTACTTCGGCAATCATCCGTGGTCGCAGAGCGTCGAGGGCCGGCGGAAGACCGTCGAGGACCTCACGCCCGCGCAGATGAAGGAGTATCACGATCAGCACATCGGCGCGTCCGAGAGCGTGCTGGCGATCTTCGGTGACGTCGATGAGAAGCAGGTTCTGGCCGAGGCGACGCGGCTTTTCGGGGTGCTGCCCTCGACGCCTGCCAAGGCATTTGAGGCGAAGGACCCCGAGCCGTCCGTGAGCCGCATCGTGCAGGTCAAGACCGGCAAACCGACGCCGGCCGTGCAGATCGGTTACGCCCCGGGACTGCGTCGCACGAGCCCGGATTACCCGTCGATGCTCGTGATGAACCGCGTGCTCAGCAGCTTCCCGGTCGGCTGGTTCGATCAGGAGCTGCGCGGCAAGGGCAAGGGCCTGGTCTACGCGGTCGGCGCCGGCGTCTTCACAGGCGCTGCCAAGGGCTACTGGTCCGTGCTCTTCAACACGCAGCCCGACACGATCGGCGAGGCGATGGGCAAGGCGCTGGGCGTCGTCAATCGCATCAAGACCGAAACGGTCGATGAGCAGTCGCTGTCCAACGCCCGCACGGCGGTGCTCGTCGGCGAGGCGCTGGCGCGGCAATCCGTCGGCGAGCGAGCCGCCGCTTCCTCGCTCGATGAGCTTTATGGATTGGGTTACGACAACTCCAAGGCCTTCATCGCCCAGATCCGCGGCGTCACCGCAGCCCAGGTCCACGACACCGCCCAGAAGTATCTCAAGGACCCCGTCGCGGTGATCCTGACGAACACGACGCTGGACGAATCGAAGCTGCCGAAGCTCACGACCGAGCCGGAGCCCGCCGGGGCGACCGCGCCGGCGAAGTGAACCATCGCACTCAAGCCGAAATCGGCCCGGACCGCGTTAGCGGTGACGGGTCGTGATGGCGTGGGAATCGCCCGGGCGGACCCACATGCTGGCCGCGCCGCGCGGGGCGAGGCGGTGGAGCAGGTGGCCGAGGTAGCGGTCGAGGGCGGACTCATCGAAGCCGGTCAGGAACTGCGCATCGGCGCTGGGGTTGTGCTGGCGGATGGTGTCGATCAGTTCCTGCTTGCTCATCGAAGTCTCCTCGTGTGAACCGTGAGCATCGGCGGGCGGACGGGGAACGCTTTAAACTCGGACGCAGCGGTTATCGGCGGCTGTTATCGGAGCGCTTTTCATGCGGGCACCGGTGAGCCGTGCGACCCGGCGCTCCCACCGCGGCGGCGATCTCATACAATGCTCGGCCCGCGCAGGTGCGTGGAGATAAAGGGCCGCGATGCACGACCGTATCCGTCATTTACTGCTGGGCTGGTGGGCTGGATTCGTCTGCGATCACCCGATCTGGGTGCTCGCGGCGGCGATGGCACTCGCGGGAGCTTCGATCTGGGTCACGATCGACCGGCTGAAGTTCCAGCCCGACCGCAACGACCTGATCAGCCCGAAGCTGGAGTGGAACAAGCGGTATATCGATTACACGCACAAGTTTTCCGGTGGCGAACGGATCGTTGTCATCGTCGAGACGCCGGAGAAGCCGGACGGCCTGAAACGTGCCCGGCAGTTCGTCGACCGCCTCGCGGACCTGCTCAACGCCGATCCGGCGCACATCGAGCACGCCTGGTCGGGGTTCGACGCGTCGCCCATCCTGCTGCGCATCGCTCCGATGGAGCGGTTCAAGAAGGAACTGGACCAGATGGCCGAGGCCGGGCCGTTCCTGAAATCCAAAACGCCCGGCGAACTGCTCTCCACGATGGCGACGCTGCTGGCCAAGGACAACGGCGATGGCAAGTCGCGCACGGTCGAAGAGGGCGTCGAGCAGATCGCGCAGCTGCACCGCGTCGTCGCCGGGATCGACGCCGTTCTCGCCGGTCAGCCGCCGGAGAAGGTCTTCACGCTCACCGGCCTGATGGGCGATTCCGCATCAACTCACGAATACCTCGCCACGCCCGACGGCAAGCTGCTGATCATCGACATCGACGCCCGCAAGGACATGGCCAACGTCGATCCTTACGGTCCTGCTGTCACCGCGGTCCGCCAGTCGCTGGCCAAGGTGCAGGCCGAGTTCCCGGACATTCACGCGGGCCTGACCGGTGTGCCGGTGCTCGAGGCCGACGAGACGGCGATCTCGACGAAGGACGCCGAGCGGGCCGCGATCTATTCCGCCGTGCTCATCGCGATTTTGCTCATCGTCGCATATCACGGCTGGCAACTCCCGCTGCTGGCGATCGGGGCGCTGATGATGGGCGTCTGCTGGTCATTCGGGTTTCTCACGCTGGCGATCGGCCACATCCAGGTGCTCTCGGTCGTCTTCACGCCGATCCTTTTCGGATTGGGCATCGACTACGGCATCCATCTGATGACGCGGTTCGAGATGATCCGCCACGATTTCGCCGACGACCGCGAGGGCTTCCGCGCGGCGATGATGGACACGATGCAGACCGTCGGCCCGGGCATGTTCACCGGCGCGGTGACGACCGCGCTGGCGTTCGGCACGACCGTGCTCACCGAGTTCAAGGGCATGGCGGAGATGGGATTGATCGCGGGGGTCGGCACGGTGCTCTGCCTGGTCGCGATGTGGAGCGTGCTGCCGGCGCTGATGCGGCTGCTGCGGCCGAGGCTGCGGCACGTCACCAGGGCCGAGGACCGCGTGATCGACCTCCACACCACTCGGTATTTGCGGCCTTTCGTGCGGCACCCGGTTGTCACGATCGCCATCACCGCTGTCATCCTCGCCGCGTCGATCGTCGGCATGATCGGCGTGCGGTTTGACAACAACCTGATGAACATGATGCCGACGGATCTGGAACCGCTGAAGTGGCAGCGGGTGATCACGCAGCACAGCGATGAGACGTGGAGCGCGGCGGTGATTGTGCCGAGTTTGGAGAAGGCGAAGGAGATGACGCGTCGGCTGCAACAGTTGCCGTCGGTCGCGAGCGTCGGCGGCGTCGGGCGGCTCTTCCCGCCGGATGAATCGTCGAAGCTGCGGCAGATGCAGAAGGTCCGCGTGCAGTTTGAGGAAGCTTTCAAGGCACCCGAAACGCCGGCGGAACCCGAGTCCGCCGCGTCGCTGCAGCAGCGGTTTTTCACGCTGAATCTGGCGCTGAACTTCGCGATGCAGCGCAAGGATGTGCAGGACACGCCGCCGGTCCGTGATGCGCTGGGGGCGATCGGTGGCACGATCAAACGAGCCATCGCCACGCTGAGCAGCGCGGAATTCAAAGATGCGGCGCCAAAGCGATTGGCGGCACTGCAGAATGGGTTCCTCGCGTTGCGCCAGACTGTGATCAACCACCTGCAGACCGCGCTCTCCCCGCGACCGCTGGAGCTCGGAGATCTGCCGGAATATCTGCGGCGCGATGCGGTCAGCGTGACGCAGCCGACCGAATATCAGTTGCAAGCATTCCCCCGCGACGATGTGTGGGACCCCGCGAAGCTAGAGGTATTCGCCGCTGAGCTCCGGACGATCGATCCGCTCGTCACCGGCTCACCGCTGCAGATCCACGAATCGGGCCTGCTCATGGAGCGCAGCTATCAGCTGGCCGGCCTGATGGCGATCAGTGTCGTTCTGCTGCTGGTGCTGCTGGACATGTGGAGCATCATCGACACGCTGCTCTGTATGCTCCCCGTCACGCTCGGATTCATCACGACGTTCGGCGTGATGTACCTCGCCGGCTACTCCATCAACCCCGCGAACCTCATGGTGCTCCCGCTGCTCTTCGGCATCGGCGTGGCGCAGGGCGTCAACATCGTCCACCGCTACCGCCAGCATCCCTTCGAGCGGCCGCTCGGCCTGTCGCAGGGCACGGGCAAGGCGATCCCGCTGACGAGCCTGACGACGATTTTCGCCTTCGCCGCGATGCTGCCCGCCGAGCACCGCGGGATACGCAGCCTGGGCTTCGTGCTGTCGGTGGGCATCACGCTGACGCTGCTGGCGTGCATGACGGTGATGCCCGCGTCTCTGGAGCTACGCAACCGGATCGCGGCTTGGCGGCGGCTGCAACGGTGGCGCAGCAAGACGGCGCGAGCCTGAGGCACGCGCAGTTTGTGCATTGTGAGACTGTGCTTGCGGTTCAGTTCGACGAATCAGACTTGGGGAACTCAAGCCGCGCCGCTTCCGCGTCGCGCAGCGCCTTGTTGGCCACGCGCCGCTGCTTGAAGAAGTCACGCAGCAGCCCGCGGCACTCGGGCGCGAGCACGCCGCAGACGACCTCCGGCCTGTGATTCAGCCTCTGGTCGTCGCAGATCTGGTAGAGCGATTCGATCGCACCGGCCTTGGGGTCGCTGGCGCCGTAGACGAGCCGGCCGATGCGGGCGTTGACGATCCCACCGGCGCACATCGTGCAGGGCTCGAGCGTCACGACGAGCGTGCACT